>NZ_JBHUMO010000012.1:0-50273 GCF_042685105.1 Enterococcus camelliae
CTGCCAGACAAGGGTTAAATCGTTGGTAACACTGGATTATTGAGTAATTCGCTGTCTATAAAGGTTTTTTGATTTTTTTATGCATTTGATATTGCAATTAAGCGAAAAGAAAAAACTGGAGGTAATTCAATCCGTCAGAATCGAAACGCATCCAGTAACAATAAACAAAAGTGAGTTTTTGAACTCACTCTAAATAATTAGGAGGTATCCAGCGTGAAAAACAATTCAACTGTTTTTCGGTTAGTACTTACAGCATTTTTCTTAGCTATACTATTGTTATTTGCTTTTGTCCCATTTTTAGGCTTTATTCCTTTGGGTCCAATTAACGCAACCACGATGCATATCCCTGTTATCATTGCATCAATCATCCTTGGACCAAAGATTGGTGGGTTTTTAGGTGGCTGTTTTGGGCTAATTAGTATGATTAGAGCAACAATTATCGTCACCCCCATGTCGTTTGCCTTTTCGCCATTCATTGCACCAATTGGAGCAGAACACGGTAGTTTAGCAGCAGTTTTCATTGCCATCGTTCCTCGTATTCTGATTGGTATCGTTCCATACTTTGTTTTTCGCGGACTCACAACTTTGCTAAAGGGAAACTATCAACCCTTCTCTTTGTTTTTGGCTGGTGTAGCCGGTGGACTAACAAATACCTTTTTGGTGATGTACGCCATTTATTTTTTCTTTCAAAAAGAATATGCTTCTTTAATAGGAAAAGCTGGTAACGCAGTTTACCTTGCAATCAACAGTGTTATTCTCACACAAGGTATCCCTGAAGCGATTGTTGCTGGCATTGCCACTGCAACCGTGGCCTCGGTCCTCATGAAATTAACCAAGCGAACTACGTTAAACTAACCATGCAAAAAGGGCAGGTAATCGAATAACTGATTACCTGCCCTTTACTATAGAATGAAAACTATGGACGTTCTTCTCCGATAATTCGGACTTCCGTTTCCAATTGAACCGCAAATTGATCAAAAATCACCTCTTGAATATGAGCAATCAGCTCAATATAATCAGTTGCGGTCGCATGATCAATATTGACTATGAATCCCGCATGTTTCTCGGAAATTTGTGCACCGCCCCATTTTAACCCTTGTAAACCAGCATCTTGAATCAACTTGCCAGTAAAGTGGCCGACTGGTCGCTTAAACACACTTCCACAAGAAGGGTATTCCAAGGGTTGCTTGGATTCCCTTAAAAAAGTCAACTCCTTCATCCGTTCATTGATTGCCTTCTTTTCACCCGGCTGTAATTGAAAGGTAGCCGACAAGACAACGCCCTTAGTATCTTGGACAGTACTATGACGATAAGAAAAAGCCATCGCTTCCCTGTTCAACGTAATCACTGTGCCATCCTCTTGTAAAAATTCACAAGTAGAAAAGATATCTTTTATTTCTCCACCATAAGCACCCGCATTCATATATACGGCGCCACCAATACTTCCAGGAATACCACAGGCAAACTCCATCCCTGTTAGTGATGCATTTAGCGCCTGGTAAGTTGTGTCAATCAGACGTGCCCCTGCTTGGACAGTTAGGAAGTCTCCTTCTATCTCGCAAGCTGTTAAATCCGTCAACATCAGCACAACTCCCCGAATCCCACCATCTCGAACAATGAGGTTGCTGGCATTTCCAAGCACCATCCAAGGAATTTGTTGCTGCTCACAATAGAGTACAATTGCTTGCACCTCATTGGTTTCACTGGGAAAAATGAGTGCATCAGCCGGACCACCCGTTTTTGTATACGTATAATTTTTTAAAGGTTCATTTAATAATATTTTCATCTGTGGAAAATCTTTTTTTAGTTCTGAGATTAACATTCGTAGATGTCTCCTTCTGTTTTTCAATCTCATTTATTTTAGCACGAAACAGTAGGACTGACCACTATCCTCAAAAAACAGGTTTGCACCGACAACTTTACTTGGTTTTTTGCTTCTCTTTCAGTAAAATGAGGATAAGGAACAAAGAAGGAGGCGTTATTTTGAAATTTATCTCTTGGAACGTGAATGGCTTGAGGGCCGTTATGAAAAAAAATTTTATGGATATCTTTCAGCAATTAGATGCTGATTTTTTCTGTTTACAAGAAACAAAATTACAAGCTGAACAAATTCAAATGGAATTACCTGGCTATACGCAATATTGGAACTATGCAGAAAAGAAAGGTTATTCTGGTACAGCCATTTTTGCGAAAGAACCCGCAGAAAAAGTCTTCTATGGCATTGGTCAAGATGTCCATGATCAAGAAGGACGCGTAATTACACTTCAATATCCTCAATTTTATTTGGTCACTTGTTATACACCAAATTCACAAAACGAACTGAAACGTTTGGATTATCGCATGGAGTGGGAAGATGCTTTTGTCTCCTATCTTGATGAATTGAAGAAAGATCGTCCGGTCATTCTTTGTGGAGATTTGAATGTCGCTCATCAAGAAATTGACTTAAAAAATTGGAAAACAAACCAAAACAATGCTGGCTTCACAATGGAAGAACGAGAAAAGTTCACCGCCTTGTTAGATCATGGATATGTCGATACATTCCGGCACTTTTATCCAGATTTAACAGGAGCATATTCATGGTGGAGTTATCGTTTTAACGCACGAAAGAATAATGCCGGTTGGCGAATTGATTATTTTGTCGTTTCTAGTGACCTAGTTGATCATTTAACCTCTGCCTCGATCCATGCAGAAATCTTAGGCAGTGATCATTGTCCAATTGAATTACAATTATCATTTGAATAGGGGATAACATGAATTTTTTAGCAATGGATTTTGAAACAGCAAACCATCAACGCCATAGTGCCTGTTCCTTGGCTTTGGTTATGGTGCGTGATAGTACAATTGTTGGTGAATACTATTCGTTGATACAACCAGAAACACCTTTTTTTTGGCGCAATATTCAAATACATGGAATTCAACCAACAGATGTCCAATCAGCTCCCAAATTTCCAGAAATTTGGGAAGTCATCTCACAATACTTTAATCCGCATAGCTTAATTATTGCACACAATGCACCTTTCGATAATAGTGTGCTAGCTGGTTGTCTGGATTACTATCATCTTGAAAAACCGCATTATTTAACGCTAGACACTGTACAAACCAGTCGAAAATTCTACCAACAACTACCCAATCATCGACTGAATACGGTTTGTGGATACTTAGATATTCCACTTTTAAATCATCATGATGCCCTGGAAGACAGTCGAGCTTGTGCAGAGATTTTGTTAACACAAGAAAAGCACTTCGGCAGTCAGTCGTTAAAAAAATTCGTGCGGAACGTCTAAACTGAATGCTAAAAAAGCATCTGACTTGTCAGTGAAACAAGTCAGACGCTTTTTTTTTTTCAAAATTATGGTTATCATCTGTCACTCACTTTGTAAGCTTGCCAGATTTCGGCGACTTTGTTGGCCAATATCGTTGCTTTGGTCCCATGGGCTTTCAGCACAAATCGTCTCTTTGACAGATCAGTGTTCTCTGTTTGAATGACAATTTCTAAGTAATCTTCCGGCAGCCACTCACCCAATTGATTGCCCCATTCAACAACTGTCAGACCCTCTCCTTCAAAATAATCGTCCAGCCCCAAATCATCATAGCCACTTGTTAGTCGATAAACATCCATATGGTAAAATGGAAGACGTCCTTGCGTATACTCTCGAATAATCGTGTAGGTAGGGCTTTTTATCATTTGTGAAATACCTAATCCTTTTGCAATTCCTTTGCTAAAGGTTGTCTTTCCAGCGCCCAAGTCCCCTGTTAGTATAATCACATCTCCTGCGGTGACTATTTTGCCCAATTCCATGGCCAAAAAATTGGTTGTTTGTTCATCATTTGCTTCGTACATGCTTCTCCTCCACTTTTTTTCTCATAAGAAGTACCTTTTTTGTGTGAACTATGCCCCACTTTGCCAAATTTTACAGACACAAGCGAGCATTTTTGTACGCATGGATACCTTTGTCAATTTTGTTTTAGCTTGTAGTTTGAACAGAATATGAACACAGTCTTTATAATAATTCCACTCAATGAATGTACTATGTTAGCATTCTATTTTTTTCATAAATTATTTTAGCATAGTCAGATCTTTCACCGTCCATGCCTTGCCTAAGAGATGTCGTTACTTAAACAAGATGAGAATAAAGACAGACTATTGAATAATTATTCGTATCTAGTTCCACGATTCCATCAACTCATTTCGGATATAGACTGATTATAACATAGAGCAAAAAAAGGGAGTATGCTTTCATTGTTGGTTGTCAAGAGATTGCGGATATCCTGTACCAAACGACATTCAGCACCTACCTCTAGTGAAGGAGCGACCTTTATCCGAATTACTGAACAAAAAAAGACGGAAAACCAAAAATGATTTTCCGTCTTTTGCACTCAAAACCTACACTTTAAACATTCTTTTTCATAACAACCAGTAGACATTTTTGTTAATTATTTGTTTGATAAAGATTGTGCTGCAGTAATGATCGTTAATTTGTAGACATCTTCTTCATTACAACCACGAGATAAATCAGAAATTGGTTTATTTAAGCCTTGTAAGATTGGGCCAATTGCTTCAAAATTTCCGAAACGTTGCGCAATTTTGTAACCAATATTTCCTGATTGTAAATCTGGGAATATAAAGACATTGGCTTTTCCGGCAACATCTGATTCTGGTGCTTTTAATTGAGCAACTGATTGGATATAGGCTGCATCAAATTGCAATTCACCATCAATATCTAATTCAGGTGCTAATTGTTGAGCAAGTTTTGTTGCTTCAATAGTTGCGTCAACTTGAGGTGCCTTCGCAGAACCTTTCGAAGAAAAACTTAACATCGCAACTTTTGAATCAATATCAAACATTTCAGCCGTATGCGCAGAAGCTACAGCAATTTCCGCTAATTCTTGTGGTGTTGGCGCAACGTTAATTGCACAATCAGCGAATAAATATTTTTCTTGCTCATTTCCGCGAATCATTAGAAATGCACCACTTGTTCGGCTAATGCCTGGTTTTGTTTTAATAATTTGTAATGCTGGTCGTACGGTATCCCCAGTTGAATGAATTGCACCCGAAACCAATCCATCCGTAATGCCTAAATAGGTTAACATAGTACCGAAATAATTTTCGTCTTTTAGCATTTTTTCGGCTTGTTCCTTCGTTACTTTACCTTTACGACGTTCAACAAAGGCCGCGACAATTTCATCCCAACGTTCACAATTATTTGGATCATAAATTGTCAGATTTTCAATTGAGATTCCGCGCGTTTTTGCAGCCTTCTCAATTTCATCACGGTTCCCTATCAACACTGGCTCAACTAGTTCTTCCCCTTTTAATCTTGCAACCGCACTCAAAATTCTTGTGTCTGTTGCTTCAGGAAAAGCAATCTTAATTCCACGACGAACAATTTTAAACTTTAAACTATCAAACAATTCCATTACAGAACCCTCCATTTTATCAATTCATACATGTTCATCATACACTATCGCCTTGAAAAAAAACAGTTTTTTTATACTGTATTATAAAAAAACTATTTTTTGTTCGAAAATTCACAAAAATATAGCATTGAATTAATCATACACAGGAAATTGCTGTATCAATTATGAATTTGCCAATCAATTGGATCTTTACCCAAAGCCATTAATGCTTGATTGGCTTTTGAAAATGGCCGAGATCCAAAAAAGCCTCGATAAGCAGATAATGGACTAGGATGGACAGATTCAATGATAATATGGCGTGAGGCATCAATTCGTTCTTTGCTTTTTTGTGCCTGACTTCCCCAAAGGATAAAAATAACCGGCTCTTCTCGTTGATTCAACTTTTCAATAATTGCATTTGTTAATTTTTCCCACCCTTGCCCTTTGTGGGAATTCGCTTGACCAGCTTGGACAGTCAATACTGTATTGAGCAACAAAACGCCTTGATCAGCCCACTCTGATAGATCACCATTTTTCGGAATGGCACAACCAAGATCATCATGCAATTCTTGAAAAATATTTTTTAGCGATGGAGGAAGCGGAATTCCTTTTTTTACTGAGAAAGACAAACCATGTGCCTGACCCATTCCATGATATGGATCTTGACCAAGAATCACGACTTTCACTTTCTCATAAGGAGTCCGTTGCAAGGCCTCATAAATGTGAAACATAGAAGGATAAATGGTCTCCTTTTGATATTCTTGTTTTAAAAATTGATGCAATTGTTGGTAGTAAGGCTTTTGAAATTCCTCAGCTAATATTTTTTGCCAACTATTTTGGATAAAGTCACTCATGTGTTGTCCCTCATTTCTCCGAATCATTTTTTCTTTCAACTGATTCAATTGATGATTTGTGGTAAACTATGGCTATGAATAGTCACTATGCAAAAAGGAAGTGTGCTTGAAATGCCAGAGTATTTTATTCAAGAACGTCACCTAAGTTCCGTTACGCGAACACTCGTAAAAGATGAAAATGGCGTCTCTCTTTTTTTGCTCGTCGGTAAGTGGGGTGGCAAAGGTGACGTTCTTGCCTTGTACAAAATGAACGGTGACCTAGTTGCTCGAATCAAGCAATCCAGTGTCATATTTGGTCACAAGTTTGACCTTTACAACGGTTTTGAAAAAGTCGGTTCATTAAAAAAAATTTTTAATTGGCCTGGCGATTTTTATTATATCCAACAACTACGCTGGATGGTTTTTGGTGATATTTACAACCATCGCTACTCCATTCACCACTTTAACAAGGTCATTATGGAAATGGACAAAGCAACGCTGGTTACGGGAGATTATTATGTGCTATCGATTCCGGATTCTACCAATGCACCGATTTGTATTTGTATTTCAGCGATTATGGATTATTGGCTTTACAACCGTAAAAATCAGACAGACATTGACTTGGACGTGACACCCGATTTTTCTTAATCATTTAGATGGTTTTTTGCATGTGGTAATAACGATGATTACTTAGTACTTGTTCACCTACCGCTTCGTACCCAACTCGTTCGTAAAGCTTTTGCGCCTTATGATTTGTAAAATCACAGCAAAGTCCAATTTTCGACTTACCTGCTTGTCGCGCTAAATCAACAACCGACTCTAAAAGTGATGAACCAATCCCTTTTCCACGAAAAGCTTCATTTACACAAACCGAGTCAAGATACCATTCATTTGGAAAGACTTCCGAATCTTTAAACAAACGCGTATCACCTGTCAGTTGATGTGCTTTGGCAACCTCGTCCCACGCGAGATCAATGGTAGGTTCCTCCTCATCAGGATACCCGAAAGCAACCCCAGCTAATTTTCCATCGATTTCATTGACAATTCCTCGTGATTCATTATAGCGATACATAGGGTCTGCCATCGCTTCTGCAACCATTTGGACAAGCTTTTCTTCGGAAATACGTTGGAGTAATGGCAACTCCATGTCCTTAAAAATGACCAATAATAATTCAGCAACTGCTTCCCGATCTTCTGGTGCTGCTTTGCGTATAACCATAATTATGACCTCTTTTGTTTTAATTTTTTTGTTCAACTCACTAATAAAAGGAGCGATTCACTTGAATTTACTATACATTTCTATCTCAGGAAACACAAAATCATTTGCCAAAAGACTGCACGAACTCTCGATTTCGAAACAATCTCAATCCGCCCATCATCCGATTATACAAATAAAAGAAATTTCCGACAACACATTGCTCGATCATGAAAAAGAACCTTTTGTTGTCTGTGTTCCAACCTATCTTGAAGGTGGGAACGGCGTTGATAATGGTGACCAAGAGATATTGACTGAAGCGATGCGCGATTACATCGCCTATGACGATAATGCGACCTTCTGTAAAGGAATTATTGGCAGTGGAAATAAAAATTTTAATTTGCAATATTGTCTCACTGCTAAACAATATGCCGAACAATTTTCTGTTCCTTTTTTGGCAGACTTCGAACTTAGAGGAACTTCCACCGAACTGGAACAAATTTACACAATTTTGGAAGCTCTTCATGCCAATTAAGTTATCCACATGAATGGACGGACTTTTTCTCGTTTCACAAAAAATAACTTTCTCTTTTTCTAAAGAAAACTGAAAAAAAGCGTACTTTACTCGTTTTTTTTCAGTTTTCTCTTTTTCATGACTTTCAAATGTGAAACAATCGTTCATTTCTATTTATTTTCTATTGACTTTCAAAAAGACCAACAAACATTGGCGAATCAAGGATTCACTTCAATAAATAGTTCCAAGGAAAAAAAAGTTTCTTTATTCTTAGTAAATCTGTGCATAACTTATGGCACGACTTGGAAAAATGAGTGGAGACTATACTGCTCGCCTTGTAACAAATCATATTGAATCAAACGATAGTCATTATAAATTTTCTGTTCCTTCTTCGATAAACGAACCTCTCGTTGCCATTTTCCTTGATAATAACTTCTCTCTTTTTCAGATGCTGGCAAAAATTCAGCCATTTGATTCATCAATTCATAAAATCCCGATGTTTTCAACTTAGCCTTCTCAAGCAATATTGGCGAAAAATAATACGGACTAATAGTGAACGTCCCCTTTTCTGACCAGTTTTCCGCGGTACTATAGAGCAGATACTCGGTCAAATGCATTGAGACATCCGAATTTTTGTCTTTTACACCCTGTGAGTAGAAACTAGGTAAGTGATCTCCCCAAAAAACCACCACGGAAGGTCGCTCAACCGTTGCTAATTCTTTGATGAATGAGGCTAGTGCCTGACTACTATATGCAATATCTTGGACATAATCCGCTGCAGCTAAATGATTACCCGTACCACTAATAGTGTAAGTTTCATGATTGTATTTGTTTCCATACGGCATATGTGTCTGCATCGTAACGAAGTGGATAAACTGCGCTTGATCACTTGTTTTTAATTGCTTTACAATTTGCTTATACACCGCTTCATCCGAAATATACGGATTATTTTCAATTTTCGTTGGGTTTTCAATATCGTCTTGATCCAAGAATTTGTCAAATCCGAAAACTTTGTAAACGTCCGTACGCTTGTACATCGATGTATCATAGGGGTGGATTGCTGTTGTTTGATAGTCTTGATCCTTCAGAAACGAAACAATCGAAGGCATATTGCTCCGTTTGGGAACTAGCATCGTATAAGGTGTCGTCATCTGACTGTTTAAGAGAGCCATTGAAAAACTTGTCAATGCTTCAAACTCAATATTAGCCGTACCCCCACCATAATTTTGGGAAAGCATTTGCCCACTAAACGATTTGTTGGCAACCTGTTGGTATGAATACAGCGGCTGGCCATCGACATTTACACCAATCAAGCGAGAAGGATCTGAGAAACTTTCACTCATCACATAGATGATATTGGGCTGTTCATCGGTAGCATAGCGATTTTTTTCAGTAGCAAGTGCATTGTACTTAGCTACAATTTGTTGAATCGTTTCCTTCGAGTACCCAGCTGGTTCACTCATCGCCTCCACATTTAAATTATATAAAAAGCCGCCAATAAATCCAACATTATAATAATTCATCTCTTGAGAATAAGGAACCCAGGTTGCTGTTCGATTATAGGCTTTACGGATGACGTTCGATTGATTATTAAAATCACTGCAATATACCAAAAAACTTGCTGACAGGATGAAACCACCGATTCGTATGATTTGGCTCTTTTTTGAAAATTTGAAGCTGCAATAAATACTCCAACTCGCTACTACTAAAGTCAATAAAATAATCAGAATTGCCATAATAAAAAAAGGTGTGCCAACTATATCCCGTAGCATCTGCCATTGAAACAGCATCTTCAAATCATCTGGATACAAAGGTTCATTTCGTAGCTGCATTTTTTGATACGTTGTTAAACCTACCAAACCAATAATGACACTGAATAGCAAGCTGCTATACCGCAGTTTTCCCAAAATACTCCAAATCAATACTAAGAACATCCATAAGATGAGACAACCTAACATAAATTTACTCGTGTGCCACGAGAAAGCAAATCGAAACGCAGTAAGAAAATCTAAATTATTTTGACACCATTGCAAATACAAATTGCCTATCACGGGAAGAAGCAGGCTCCATAGAATCGTTAAGAAGAAGGGGCCCTTTTTTCGTTTGTTCATTTATAGAATCTCCATTCTAGCTAGGATATTTTTAGGCATAATAAAAAAAGAGGAAACATTTCTGTTTTCCTCTTGACGTTGTTAACAGAGTCTTCCCCAAAACTTCTGCATAATTATTATATGATATTCACAATCGAGTTGCAAACAAAACCCTTGTTACTTCATGCGAACAAAAAAACCACATGGCTAGGTGAGCAAAACAAGGCGTTCAATCTCATGATTTTCTAGCATGTGGTATTTTTTGTTCATGAATCAAATAGTTTACTTCCAAAAATCGTCGAAAATGGTAATTGGTAAATGACGTTTATGTTGTGTTTTTAACCACCAATTTTCAATCGTTTCTTTCGCTTGAACTGCAATTTCTTTTCCTTCTAGATAATCGTCAATGTCATCATAAGTAACCCCTAATGCAACTTCATCCGCAACTAGTGGACGACCATCTTCAAGATCAGCCGTTGGAATTTTTGTATAAATTTCGGCTGGTGCGCCAAGCGTTTGTAACAATTGCTTTCCTTGACGTTTATTGAGTCGGAAAATTGGTAGAATATCCGCTCCTCCATCACCAAATTTGGTAAAGAAGCCAGTAATATTCTCAGCAGCATGATCCGTTCCAATCACCGCACCTTTTTTTTCACTTGCTATTGCGTACTGTGTAATCATCCGTTGACGCGCCTTCATGTTTCCCTTATTAAAATCACCCACAGTGATACCAGTTTCTTCGATAGCTGCCGCTTGAGCGTCGACGGCCCCTTTTATATTCACACGAAGGGCGATGTCTGGTTCAATAAAGGTCAAAGCGCGCTGCGCATCCGCTTCATCTGCTTGTTCCCCATAAGGAAGTCTTACTGCAATAAATTGATAATTTGGATTTCCTGTTTCATTTCGTAATTCCTCCATAGCCAATTGGGTTAAACGCCCCGCTAAAGAAGAATCTTGTCCACCACTAATACCCAATACATAGGTATTAAGAAATGGAAATTTTTTCATATAGCTTTTTAAAAAGTCGATACTTTTTCGAATTTCTTCTTGAGGGTCAATCCTTGGTTTTACCCCTAGTTCTTGAATAATTTCTTGTTGCAGTGTCATACAATAGCCTCCTTATTCTGTCCCTAAATCTTTGACGTAATCTCGAACCTCTGCCATAATTTTCATCTTATGATTCCAACAATCCGTCGACAAATCAACTGGATACGGCTGAGGATTCAAATCACGTTTGTATTCGTCCCATAACGAATCCAGTCGCTCTTGCGAGAATTTTTTGATTTCATCCAATTTTGGTAAATGATACACTAGCTCACCCTTTTGATAAATATCTTGCAAAATTGGCCGTGCATGAAAGTCACGGACAGTTTTATTAATATATGTGTGGACAGGATGAAACATGAAAATCTCATCTTCTTCTCTTGGATCCTCATCCCATAGTGTGACATAATCACCTTCAGATTTGCCATTCGATTTTCGAGTAATTCGCCAAACTTGTTTCTTCCCGGGAGTTGATACCTTTTCAGCATTACTTGATAGCTTGATTGTATCTACCATCTCACCATTGTCATTTTCGATTGAAACCAATTTATAAACCGCCCCTAATGCTGGTTGATCATAAGCCGTAATTAATTTTGTCCCTACACCCCATACATCAATTTTTGCTTTTTGCATCTTTAAGCTTAAAATAGTATTTTCGTCTAAATCATTTGAGGCATAAATCTTTGCTTCTGGAAAACCGGCTTGATCCAGTTGTTCTCGAACTTTTTTGGAAATGTAAGCCATATCGCCACTATCAATTCGAACACCTAAAAAACGAATGCGATCGCCCATTTCACGAGCGACTTGAATGGCGCATGGAACACCCGATTTAAGTGTATCATAGGTATCAACTAAGAAAACACAGTCTTTATGCGTTTTTGCATACGCAATGAAGGCATCATAATCATTTCCATAAGATTGCACAAGCGAATGCGCATGTGTCCCACTCGCAGGAATGCCAAAAATTTTGCCCGCTCGAACATTACTTGTGGCGTCAGCTCCACCAATATAGGCAGCTCGCGTCCCCCAAATGGCTGCATCAAATTCCTGAGCCCTACGTGAACCAAACTCCAAGAGTGGATCTTTCCCTATGACTGATTTGATTCTAGCAGCTTTTGTTGCAATTAACGTTTGAAAATTAATAATATTTAGTAATGCTGTTTCAACCAATTGTGCATGTGCAATTGGACCTTCCACTTGAATGATGGGTTCGTTACTAAAAACCAAGTCCCCTTCTAGAGTTGAACGCACATCACAAGCGAATCGAAACTCTTTTAAATAGGTCAAAAACCCTTCTTGGTACCCACCAATTTCGCGCAAATACTGTATATCTGTATCCGTAAAGCGCAAATGATTTAAATAATCGACTAAACGTTCCAACCCTGCAAAAATAGCATACCCATGTTTAAATGGCATCTCTCTAAAATAGCATTCAAAAACGGCGTGCTTATCTGCTCTGCCAAGCTCCCAATACGTTTGCATCATATTAATTTGGTACAAATCGGTGTGTAAAGTGAAACTATCATCTGCATAAGTTTTTTGCATGACCCTAACTCCTCTACATATTCTTTCCCTATATTATAACAGAATAGCCGAATAGTAGCGCAAAGATTTTTTTCACAAAGAAAAAAAGAAGCAGAATTACTCTACGGATTTTCTATCATGCTTTCACCAGTGTCCTTTTTTCACTAAAAAGCTATAATAAAATCATGTGAATCATTCTTTCCTCCAATAGTCATTAACTGCTTTAAATAAAAGAAATGAATCGAAAGGGGTCGCAAAAAAATGAAAAAGTTGATTACTTTATCCGCGTTGTCGTTACTCTTTTTCGTTGGCTGTAGCAACAAAACAAATGAAAACCATGTCCTAAATACCACTACATCAAGTTCACAATCAGAAAATCGTTCTCTAAAAAATGAGCACACCACCCAATCAAGCTCCTCTGAAACAACTCAAACAAGTCTTAAGAGCTCAACTGAAGCAAACACTACCCAAACAAATGAGCAATTTCCAAAGATTACCAAACAATTTTTAAATGGAACAACTTGGTACGAGGGCAATACAGCGGGAATAGAAAACCAACCTCGCCAAGGTTTTAAAAATGATCAGTTTCAAGATTTAATTGGGAATTCAGTAGATTACGAAATTATCATAGAACCATCGAAAACATATACTGTATTAGACTATCGAAAAAATGTAACTGTTCAAGTAGATCTTGCAACGAAAATTAAAGTAAATAAACCTAGATTGGACGGTACTTATCAGGAGGTTACGTATTTTTTGTACTACAAATATAACGGAACATTAATGATTGTCACAACTAACGGTCCTGTCGGTGATCACCCGTTTACAAGTTATCCGCTAGAAAGAATCAATAACTAAAAAAAGCCTCTAAACCCTGTTATATCAGAGTTTAGAGGTATTTATTACATCATGCCGCCCATCATTGATGGATCCATAGCAGGTGCAGCAGGTTTTGCAGGTTCAGGTTTGTCAGCAACCACCGCTTCAGTTGTTAACAACAATGCAGCTACAGAAGCAGCATTTTGTAAGGCAGAACGAGTTACTTTCGTAGGATCAACAATTCCAGCCTCAACCATGTTTACCCATTCTCCAGTTGCAGCATTAAATCCAATACCAAGTTCAGAACGTTTTAATTTGTCAATAATTACTGAACCTTCATAACCAGCATTTTCAGCAATTTGACGAACTGGTTCTTCTAATGCACGGACAACAATACGAACGCCTGTTGCAACATCGCCCTCAGCTTCAATCGCAGCCACTTTTTGGATAACATTAACTAACGCAGTACCACCACCAGAAACCATTCCTTCTTCAACGGCCGCACGTGTCGCATTCAATGCATCTTCAATACGTAGTTTTAATTCTTTTAGTTCTGTTTCAGTAGCTGCCCCCACTTTGACAACAGCTACGCCACCGGCTAGTTTTGCCAAGCGTTCTTGTAATTTTTCACGGTCAAAGTCTGAAGTAGTATCTTCGATTTGTTTGCGAATCGTTTGAACGCGAGCAGTAATGGCATCTTTGTCGCCAGCACCCTCAACGATGGTTGTATTGTCTTTATCAACAACAACTTTACTTGCACGACCTAACATATCAATTGTCGCGTCTTTTAATTCAAGACCCAAATCTTCTGTAATAACAGTACCACCTGTTAAGATAGCAATATCTTCCAACATCGCTTTGCGGCGGTCACCAAATCCTGGTGCTTTCACGGCCACAACATTAAAGGTTCCACGAATTTTGTTTAAAACCAATGTTGGTAATGCTTCTCCATCGACATCATCCGCAATGATTAATAGGGGCTTGCTTTGTTGCAAAATTTGTTCTAATAATGGTAAAACATCTTGAATGTTGGAAATTTTTTTATCTGTAATTAAAACATATGGGTTGTCCAAGACAGCTTCCATTTTGTCATTGTCAGTAACCATATATTGAGAAAGGTAACCACGATCAAATTGCATACCTTCTACGACATCTAATTCCGTTTCAATTCCTTTTGATTCTTCAATTGTAATTACGCCATCATTGCCAACTTTTTCCATTGCATCGGCAATATAATGACCAACTTGTTCACTACCTGATGACACAGCAGCAACTTGGGCAATTGCTTCTTTAGAATCCACAATAGTTGAAATTGCATGTAATTGTTCAACGGCTGTTTTCGTTGCCAATTCAATCCCACGACGAATGCCTAGAGGGTTGGCTCCAGCTGTCACATTTTTCAATCCTTCACGCACAATTGCTTGTGTTAAAACTGTTGCAGTTGTCGTACCGTCACCTGCAATATCATTTGTTTTTGAAGCAACTTCTGAGACAAGTTTTGCTCCCATATTTTCAAAATGATCTTCTAACTCGATGTCTTTTGCAATCGTTACACCATCATTGGTAATTAATGGAGAACCGAATCCTTTTTCCAATACAACATTACGACCTTTAGGGCCTAATGTTACTTTTACTGTATCCGCTAATTTATCAACTCCACGCAACATTGCTGCACGTGCATCTTCTGCAAATTTAATTTCTTTTGCCATAATTCTCTTTCACCTCATTAATAGTAGTTGTTGTGTCTTTTATTCAACGATTGCTACAATATCCTTTGCAGCAAAGATCATGTATTCTTTTCCTTCGTATTTCACTTCAGAACCGGCATACTTTTCAAATAACACAGTGTCGCCAACCTTTAATTGAACAGGTGCAAGCTCACCATTATCCAATACGCGACCTTCACCTACTGCGATGACTACACCCGTTTGAGGTTTCTCTTTAGCAGCAGAAGCCAATACAAATCCTCCAGCAGTCTTTTCTTCTTCTTTTGATACTTCGATCAATACTCGATCACCTAATGGTTTTAACACGGTCTATCCCTCCATAAAATAATAGGTTTTGGTTTTATTAGCACTCTTGCTGTAAGAGTGCTAACTTACAAAACTAATATTACTCATTTTTCCTTTTTTATGCAAGTCTTTTCCCTTTTTTTCTTAAACTTTTTCTATAGACTAAAATCGAGGATTGTATCTTTCAGTTGAATCATTATACTAATCCTAAAGGGGGAATTTTTTTTGACCACAAGAAAATATGGATTATGGACAATCCTAATCTATGCTATTTGTTATTTTTCACCTGCTCTATTTCCAACTGTTTCTTCCGCTCTATGGGCTACCATCGTATTTTATCTTGGCAGTGCTTTTTTTGTTAGTTGGCTCTATCGAACGAGTCAGTCAAAACTTGATTTTGAGATGCAACCAAAAGCTTGGAAAACCAGTATATTATGGGGAATCTTAGGTATCTTCTTAGCTATTATCTTGCAAAATATTGCGATTCTTTTAGAAACGGCTTTGTTTGGAGAATCAGGGAATTCTCAAAATACTGCAAATATCCTGTCATTTATTCAAAGCAATCTCTTATTTGTTTTAGCAGTCTCTGTTGGAGGGCCGATTTTAGAAGAGTTCGTCTTTCGACGGGCATTAATTGGGATTTTGCAAGAAAAAATCCCTTTATGGTTTGCAACCATTGTTAGCAGTTTACTTTTTGCCGTGATGCATGATGATGGCCATATTCTGCTCTACACTTCTTTAGGCATTTTCTTCAGTCTCCTTTATATTAAAACTGGTCGAATATGGACTTCGATTATTAGTCACGTTGGCATGAACTCACTCGTCGTTTTCATTGGCTTGTTGTCAAAATGATGTGTCCTACAGTAAGTTAATGTGTACTTACTTGGGATTGTTTTCAAAAAAATGTGGGAGGTGCGTCTGCACCTCCCACTAATTCGGTTATATCGCAAATAATTGAGTCGCTTTATCAGGGTCCGTATCATAAACCTGAAACGCCTCTCCGACTCCCTTGTCGTACTCTCTTAGAACCGTTTCCATCGTAAGATGTGCTAATTCTTTCAAATTATTCTCACGACTAAGGTGTCCCAAATAAATTCTTTTTGTTGCATCACCTAAAATATCGGTCATCACTAAAGCGCCATCTTCATTTGACAAATGGCCTTTATCACCTAAGATTCGTTGTTTCAACGGCCAAGGATATCCCCCCATCCGCAACATTTGTAAATCATGGTTGCTTTCCATGAGATAGGCATCTGCATTGCGAATCACGCCACGTACTTGATCACTACAATACCCTGTGTCCGTAAGCATTACAAAAGATTTTCCATTTTTATTAAATTTATAAAATTGAGGTGCTGCTGCATCATGTGACACACCGAAACTTTCGATGTCCAAGTCACCAAAAGATAAGGTAGCACCCATTTCAAATAAATACTTTTGTTCTACTGGGACATTCCCAATCAATGGATCCATTGCTTCCCATGTTTTTTCATTTGCATAGACAGGCAAATGGTATTTTCGTGCCAACACGCCAACTCCATGTATATGGTCTCGATGTTCATGAGTAACAAAAATGGCATCTAACTCATCAGGTGTTTTTCCGACTTCATTTAGCAAAGAAGTAATTTTTTTGCCACTTAATCCCGCATCAACAAGAATCTTCTTTTTTTCACTTTCTAAATACAAAGAATTTCCTGTACTTCCGCTAGCTAGAATACTCACTTGAAACGCTTTTTGATTCTTCATTTCTCTGAAATCCCTTCTATCAACGCTCTTGTATGAGTATACTCCAACAATTAATAATTTTCTACTTTTCGAACAGATGCATTGGTGATGATTCGGTTACTAAAAGCGTTGACGATTTCAACTTGTTTGGACTTGTCAGCTTTTTCCATTGCAACAAACCAAGCTGGTACATAAACATTCTGTCCACGAACATTTAAAATCAAGGTGTAAGCCAACTGTATCCATTCAATCTTTGATTTTTTAGCAATTCGATTATTGATATATAGTGTATTTATGGCATCTTTTTCCGAATAAAGTTTCATTTTTTCTCGCAATGGAGTCAAATTTTCCACATAAGTTTGCGTGTAATCTTCATTGATGTATTGGTCATTTTCATTGTTAAAGGTGAAAATTAATTGACTGGAAGAATCATTTATGGGAATTCCTTCGTAGCTTTGAGTCGCCATCAGTTCAATTTGGTCATCGCCAAAAGTAGAAAAATGTAGTTGGTACGTATAATCGTTTCCTTTCATTACACGTTTTTTCCAGTAGGCTTGACTGGCTTTTACTAATTGGTCTTTCTCTTGAACGAAAAAACGCTCTGTCATGGTGTGTGTCAATTTGCCCCTGTCAAATTTGGTCATCCCATCATTCAATATTTTTTTATTTGCATTAACATCTTCATTGTAGAGAGCCTGCATCATTGTCGGCGTACCGGAAAGATAGTAGCCTGTCAGGTTTTCACTAGATAACCGACCATCAAACGTAATGTTATCATTATCCAATCGTTGTTCAATCGCTATTTTCTGACTTGATGGTGATATAATGCTTTGATCATTTTTTGAACCCATATAGATATTAATCAGAAAGACATTTACGCCTAAAAAAGCGATGAAAAAAATCCATTCAATTCGCTTAAATCCCATTTTAGTCGCCCTCGCTTTCTTGCAATTCAGTTACCAACGAGTCATGATCCTTCCATTGCTTATCATAATTAATATACCAAGTAGGTACCAAATCCACGACGCCAGTATCCTTGATATCGTTCCATTTATAACCGATAACAATCGCTGTGATTTTCGTCAAATCAGCCCCATGGTTCTTCAAATTTTCCAAAACTTGCCTACTGGCCGGAAGTTCAACTGTTTGATCAGAAGGTATTGGAATTTGAATTGTATTCATATTTGCATCAATCCGAACAGACCACGAATTTGATTGCCGATTTTTTGTAAATTGCGTAGCGACTAACCCTTCTTTATTTGAACTAAAAACAGGGTATCCTTCAACAAAAACACGGTAATCAATCGCATTCCCATTTCGATTCATAAAACGTAAATTACCATAATTTGTTCCCAAATACCGGATGTATTCATAGCTTTCCTTATACAAATTATCATTAATATCTGTCACATTCGTATCGCGAAATTCGACTAAACTGTCCTGTGTTTGTACAGTCATAATTTCTGACTGATCGACAATCATTAAATCAGAACTATCATCACTACTTTTCGCATCAGAAGGATTCGTAAAAAAGCTATCTCTAAAAATAGTATATGATTGAACAGAAGAAATATAACTATATAACTTTAATTTGATGGGCTCATTTGTTAGATACTGGCTGCTAATTAACGATGTATCTGAGACGACTGTATACCAATTGGCTTCACTATCTTTTAACAACGTCTTAATGGTATCAAAGTTTCCTTCAAAAGTTGCTTCAACCTCCGTTTTTTTGATTGAATTTAAAAAACGGAAGGTTCCTGAATCATAATCAATTTGAGCATGGTCAAATTTTAAGTCTTTTTCCTTTATTGCTTGATCCAAAGTTAACTGTAAATGAAAAAGATTGATACATTCAGATAGTGCCATTTCATTCATTAGTGTTAATTCGACACCATTTTTTAATTGGGTTTTCTCATTAAACGCCTCCAAAGTAGGATATTCAATAACGTTTGGATGCGTCATCTTGGTTGACTCAATGGTTTTAACCATTTTTTTTATTAACACTTCTGAGCTCGTTTCTTTTGCACTGCTTTGGGAGACACTCACCAGTTTCAAAGGTAGGAAAACATCGGCTAGACTTCGTGGACTTGCTTCTTTGTCACTGCCTGCTTGGTTACTTTGAGAAGTATTCAAATCGTTCGTCCCCGTTTTATTGCTTGGATTCAACCAGATTAAATAAGATAGATAAAAACTTAACACAATCATCGCAATCAATCCCAAACGAAGTATCATACGTTTCCAACTCATTCCCACCAGTCCTCCTCATATGGCTCATACGGTAAACTTATATAGAATGTTGAGCCATAGTTTTCCTTACTTTCCGCCCAGATTGCGCCACCATGTGCCTTAATCACTTCTCGAGAAATAGCCAATCCAAGACCAGTCCCCCCTTGCTTCCTGGCACGTGCTTTGTCCACTCGATAAAAACGAGTAAAGATTTTTGCTAAATCAACTTTTGGAATCCCCATTCCTTGGTCACGGATGCTCAATAGGATATGGTTGTGGGTTTCTGATAAAGCCACCGTTATGACGCCACCATCTGGTGAGTACTTGATAGCATTATTCATAATATTGTCAATCACCTGAATCATGCGGTCTGTATCCACCTCAACCCATAAATCTCGTTGAGTGAAATCACGACGAATGACATAACGCTTCTCTTCGCTAGTGACCATCATATCGAAACGGTTAAGAACAAAATGAACCAATTCATTAAAATTGACAAATTCCTTTTGCAGTTGCGCATTGCCGCTATCCATTCTTGAAAGGCTTAATAAGTCATTAATCATTCTGATCATTCGGTCTGTTTCATCCAATGTCACTTTTAAAAAGTTGGGAGCAATTTCCTCATCCCGCCAAGCCCCGTCACTCAAAGCTTCTAAATAGCTATGCATACTGGTAAGAGGGGTGCGTAATTCATGGGATACATTCGAAACAAAATCCCGACGTTCCTTTTCCGTTTTTTCTTGTTCAGTCACATCATGAATCACGGCAACAATCCCAGAAATAAAACCGGATTCTCTTCGAATCATAGAAAAATCAACTCTTAAAATTAACTGTCCGCTTTCAACTTCGCTAGACGAGCGATGCAACAACATTTCATTTGAATTTTCCAAAAGCGTACGCAATGTATACTCTTCTTCAATCTCCAATAGTTTTAAGATGGATTGCCCAATGGCTTCCTCTTCATTTTTTTTATCTAACAATGAAAGGGCCATATCATTAATGGTAATGACTTTCCCACGGCGATCGGTAGCAATTACCCCATCGGTCATATGTGATAGCACACTATTCAGACGATTGCGTTCGGATTCAATCGCTTCTTGTGTTTCCTCGATTTGTTCCGCCAGTTGATTAAACGTATCCGCCAACTGACCCAGTTCATCCTGAGCATGAATAGCCACTTTGCCGGAGTAGTCCCCTCTTGCTATTCTAAGAGCCTGTTGCCTCATTTCACCAATTGGTTGTGTAATGGAACGAGCAACAAAAAGAGCAATCACCATTGAAATAAAAGCAGCAATTAACGAAGCAGAGATGAAGATGACCGCAATGTCATTAATTTGATCGTATTCTTTCTCAAGATTGCTCTTGATATAGAGCGCACCTATCACCGCCTCACCCGTTGGAGATTGAATTGGCTGTACATTGATTTGTACGCGGTTGCCGGTCGTTGAATCTACCGTGACAAAGCTTTTCACCGTAAAATCATCCATATCACGATAATCATTTCTTTTTCCAATTGCACTTTGATCATTAACATTCGTAGTTGCCCGAACAATTCCCTTTTCATCAACTACACGCATTTCAATAATTTCTGAATTATTGTCATTATCTAAAAAACGCTGAATGGCTGCATTGGTCGCATTGGTATCATTGTCATCTTGTTTACTCAATTCTGAACTGACCATGTAAGCAACATTGGACGCTTTTGTATTCATATCCGTAATAAAATTATTAATTGTTGAACGTTCTAATCCCCGAATAAAATACGCCCCGATAATCTCGATTGATAAAAGCAAAATCAAGATAAACGTCAGGGCGATTTTAAAGTTCACTGATTGAACGAAGCGAACTTTCGTCTTCATATCGTTTCTTACTCCTGTTCTGGATTACGTAAATAATAGCCAACTCCACGACGAGTCGCCAAGTAATTGGGATGACTAGGATTGTCTTCAATTTTTTCTCGCAAACGTCTCACCGTAACATCGACCGTTCTTACATCACCAAAATAATCATATCCCCATACTGTCTGTAACAGATGTTCACGTGTCATCACTTGGCCAATATGCTTAGCTAAATAGTGCAGTAATTCAAACTCCCGATGTGTTAACTCAATGGCCTCATTGTGTTTTGTTACCATGTAGGCATCGGGATGAATGGTTAAATCACCAATCGTTAATTCCGAATTGGTTTGCTCTTCTGCTTCCTTAGCTGCTGCGGATCCGCGACGTAAGTTTGCTTTTACGCGAGCAACCAACTCTCTATTTGAAAAGGGCTTGGTTACGTAGTCATCTGCTCCTAATTCAAGTCCCAAAACTTTATCAATTTCAGAGTCTTTTGCTGTAACCATAATGATAGGCATATCAAACGTCTTTCGAACTTCACGGGCAACTTCTAAACCATCCATTTTCGGTAGCATCAAATCAAGTAAAATTAAATCTGGTTCGACTTCACGCACTTTTTCAAGGGCTTCTTCCCCATCGTAAGCGGTGAAGATTTCATAACCTTCTTTACTTAAATTAAATTTGACAATATCTGAAATTGGTTTTTCATCATCAACTACTAATATTTTTTTCACTCGGGTTCACCTCGTTTTTTCTTTCCGAATAACTTAACACTTCCATTATACATTATTTTGATTTGTGTTTCATCTTTCCATTTTTTGACGAATCAAATAAAGGAATTACTCTTCATTGATAGGTTATCCCTTCCATCGTCGACGTATCAGGGCAGCTTTCTAATCTGGACAAACCAAAAGAGCCTATCGGTTTGGGGAACCGATAGGCCGGAGTAAAAAATGAAAAAGTGTTAGGGTTGTCTTAAAATAAGACTTTGTTGGTATGGGTAAATACTACCAAGCAAATATGAATAATTTGTGAATTTTTTTTTCGATTTCAGTTAAATTGAGAATCACTAAAAAAAAACACATTAATTGTCCATTAAAAGAACTTCCCTGTGTTGCTTTTCTCTTTTACTGGTATACTAAAATTTAAATAAGCGAAGGTTGGTGAAGTAAATGACAAATTTAATGAACGCAGTTGGGTTTTATCATGCCTTGCCTTTAAGCAATCCTGATAGCTTCCTTGATCTTTCTGTGCCGGTACCAGAAGTAACAGGACATGATTTATTGGTGGAAGTAAGAGCTATTTCAGTCAATCCTGTTGATACAAAACAACGCTTGGTAGAACCCAAAATTGAGAATCAACCACGAATTTTAGGGTTTGATGCTTCTGGTATTGTCAAAAAAGTTGGTCCTAATTGTACGCTATTTGCACCAGGTGATTCGGTTTTTTATGCAGGAGATGTGACGCGCCCAGGTAGCAACAGTCACTACCAACTTGTTGATGAACGAATTGTTGGCAAAAAACCTACGCAAGCCACTTTTGCTGAAGCCGCCGCGATGCCTTTAACCTCTCTCACGGCCTATGAAGCACTTTTCGAGCGATTAGCTATTTCCAAAAACAAGTTAGAAAACAAAGGGAAAAGCATCTTGATTATTGCAGCTAGCGGGGGTGTAGGCTCCATTGCTACCCAACTTGCCAAACATGTTGGTCTAACTGTGATTGGCACAGCCTCACGCCCTGAGACGGTAAAATGGACCAAAGACCACGGAACAGACATCGTATTAAATCATCACCAACCATTACAACCGCAACTAAAAAAGTACGGGTACGACCAGGTTTCTTTTATTCTCTGTTTAAATAATACGGACGCGTATTGGGAGACTATGGCAAGCATGATTGCACCTCAAGGGAAAATCTGTTCCATAGTTGAAAACGAGTCGCCACTCGAGTTAGGCAAATTAAAAAGCAAAAGTGCTACCTTTGTTTGGGAATTTATGTTTACCAAAGCCATGTATCAAACACCTGATCTACTTTCTCAACATGACATACTAACGACAATCAGCCAGTTATTGGATCAAGGAGTCATCCAAACAACGCTTTCTGAGACTATCCATCCCATCTCTGCAGCAACAATGCGACAAGCTCATAGAAAAATTGAGAGCGGTCAAATGATTGGTAAATTGGTATTGGAAAATTACTAAAAAAAGGTGTGCAACGGTTGAATAAAACCATTGCACACCTTTTTATATTTTTTTGCGATTCATCAAGCCAATGCTTGCGAATAATCCACCAAAAATAGCCAGCACTGTAAATCCAATTGACCATCCAAAAGAACGAAAACTCATTTTTCCTTGGACAAATGCCATATTTTTTGAGACCAAACTAATGGGATTGTAGCGTGTTAGTTGATCAAAAAAAGCCAGAAAAAATAACAGTCCGACAACACCCATAACAACCAGTAGTCCTCCATATGAGCTTCGAATAAGGATAGAAGAAAAAAGAAGAAGCGTAAGTAAAAAGATGCCAAAAAGCCATAATGCAAGCACTCCTTTTAATACATGGGGGGAAGCATTATCAGGAAAATAAAACCGAGTGTACCCATACGTCACTGCAAAACAGCAGACCAAACTAAGTGTCCACTGAATGAACATGTTCAACCACTTCGCCAACACAATTACCTCCCGTTGCAATCCTTTTGTTACAAAAGGAATCAACGTTCCCTTCATTAGTTCCCCACTGACACATTGATGATAAAGTAGACAAAAAACAAGAAGCCCTAATTGATTCACATTTTTATAAAACTGAACCCAAGAATCAACCGATGTCGGTTTTGGTACGGAAATAGTCATCTTACTATCAGTTACCAGTTGAAGTAATTCTGGCGTAAACTTCGCCGTCAATGGACTCAATACACCGAAAAAAAAGAAAAGACTAACTAAAATCAATCCCTTTGTCGTTCGCCAACTTTCAACCCACTCTTTTCTAGTAAACACCAACAATTGTCTCATTTCGTCACCTCCAAAAAGATTTCATCTAATGTAGGCTCGATTGCTTCGAAACGCAGAGGAGCTATTTTTTGTTCAACAAATAAAGAGGATAGTTGATAGGCAACTTTCTGATAGGATCCTTGATAAAATAAGGTCATTGTTCGAGAATTTTCTGTTTGAATCATAGTAATCTCAGTCAAGTTTTTGATTGTTTCATACCAACTCTGCATGATCTTTTCAGATTCCCATTCCAATCGGATTTTGGGTGTCGTATAGGTTGCTTTCAACTGATCCAAAGTCCCATACGCCATAATTTTTTGCTGATGCAAAATACCTACGTGATCACAAATGCGCTCCACATCTGATAAAATATGCGTCGAAAAAAGGATGGTCATGTCCTTTTTTAAGGATTGCAATAATGCTAAAAAATCATGCCTTCCCGTTGGATCCAACGCAGAGGTTGGCTCATCACAAATTAAGATTTCTGGATTATTTAATAGCGCCTGTGCAATACCAAGCCGCTGCTTCATACCTCTGGAGAAGCCACCAATTTTATTTTTGGCATCCGCTAAACCCACTTTTGCTAACATTTCTTTCACTTTCTGCTCACGTTCTGCCTTTGGTATGCCAGTAATTTGAGCACATAGTTGCAAGTATTCCGGTGCTTTCATATAGGAATAAAATGCAGGTACGTCAGGCAAATAGCCAGTAAAACGATTGGTTTTTGTTTCCCCATAATGGACCTGTTCCTGATTGATAAAAATGGTGCCACAGTCTGCACGTTCGAGCCCAACTAATAGTTTCATCAATGTCGTTTTCCCCGCACCATTTTCCCCAACCAAACCAAAAATTGTCCCTTTTGGAATAACTAAATCAATGGCTTCGAGAACCGGCTTTTTTTGAAATGATTTTGTGAGTCCGTTGATCTCAATCGCATTCATTCGGCATCATCCCTTCCAAAAATAAAGTAGCAAATTGGACCGACAATTTGAAAAAAAATAACAATCAATAACCAAAAAACACGGTTTCCCACACGATAGCGCTTATGCTTCAAAATGTGCCAAACAGCTGTCACCATCAACCCTATCTCCACTAAAATAATCGGCAGTAATAGTGGCCAGTATTCAAAAAAAAGCTGCATTTTATTCATCCGCTTCTCCCCTTTTCTTTAATCGTTTTAGACGTCCCAAATAGCGCTGAAATTCTTCACTTGATTGATAGTTTATAAATGCAGGATGTTGTTCAAAGAGCTGTACTAGTGAAGTTTGAATAAGCGGCCATTCTCTAGGTGTTTGATTACCTAAAATTAATTCATCAATCCACTGATCTACATTTATAAAGTAAGCATCCGCATGAAGAATCGTCGGAGATTGAGAAGTCTCCATTAGTGTTACAAGTTGATGAAATTGACGGCAAACAGCTTCTCCTAAACCGAGTTGCGCAAAGCCAACTGTACTAGCGGACAAAAAAGAAACGACCAACAACGGATGAACTTTTTTAAAATTATACGTATCAATAATCTCCTCCGTTTGTCTGACTGTAATTTTAAATTTTTCTGGCTGATTGAGTAATAGTTGAAGATAGTTCGTCGTCAAATTGATTAGAAGACAAATATACTGATACAACGCAGTCTGATAAATAGCATCCGCCACTTTTTCTTCGCCTTTTAATTGAAATGCGCTTGCAATCAAGGTTTCGGCCGGTAGAATGGTTGGAACTTTTTCTCCCAGCAGAATGAGCACTTCCTCAGGGCGCTGCAATAGAAGCAAAAGATAGCCTTCAAGCTTCAAAGATTGGTCGATTACTTCACGCTCAGTGGATTTCTGTCGAACATGGACAAAAAGTTGCTTGATTTCCTCAAGATACCGTTGTCTTTGATTGGAATCATTGCTTTGGGGCAATTGATCCAAATGATTCAACAACAAAATGCCCATCTGGAGAACCAATGGATAACAATTATAGTATCGCCTCGTAAACTGCCGAATTTCTTCTAGCGCACTGGGATCAGATACTTGTTCTAAAGCAACCGAAAATGATTGATAAAAATGGCGAATTTCTTCTTTTGATAATTGAGCATTATCATTTACTAATTCGTCAATTGTCACATTAAAATAAGCAGCAATCATTGGCAATAACGTGATATCTGGGTAACTTTTCCCAGTCTCCCACTTTGAAATTGCCGCTTTGGAAACACCTAAAAAATCTGCAAGCTCCTGTTGTGTTTTCTTTTGTTTTCCGCGTTCTTGGCTAATCTTTTGTCCAATGCCAATCTCCATTTCAGTTCACCTCTTATGCTAATAGTATCAGGAGTTCCATTGAAAAAAAAGCGAGCGTTTGTAAACAATTCAACTCCTTTATCAACTAAATGGAAACATCAGGCTGTTCTTGCCAACAGTTCTTACCAGTGGTAAAGTAAATGAAAAGAAAAGTAAATTTAGGAGGTTCTAAATGAGAACGATTACATTTATTTATAGTATAGATGCAAAGGGCATTCCCCCTATTGGAACCGTTAAAACGAATCTTGGTCCCTTTTTCACCCCCATCGGTGAAAAAAAATTTCAAGAACAACTGACAAATTTTTTTAGTCCTGATTGGCACATTTCTTATATTAGCTTTCCAATCACACAAACAACTATGCCAGATGGAGACGTTGTTATTTACAACGAGAGTACGTCACCTTATCTTGATCAAAAAATAAAAGAGCAGGCCCTCTTTGTCCCGAGCCGCTATTTTATAACGAAAGATTTCCTTGCCATTCGACAATTCATTGAAGATTTTGCAAAAGAGCAAGATAGGCAAGGCTAAATAAGAAAGGCTACAACAAGTTTTAGATTCGCGTACTTCACGAACCTAAAACTTGTGTAGCCTTTCTTTTACCATCTTTTGCTAGTTGAAACAGAACTCGTACCACAAAATAAGAACTTTATTTTTAACGTTATTCAATTATTACTGTACTAACCAAAGGAGTGATTGTTTTTTCACCTAACCAATTCTTGTTGAGTCTTCGGCGTTTATTTGTTTCCGTAAAGCTTTGTACTCAACATTTCCATCGTATCAAATAAACGTGTTCCATAATCCATAAAATCATCGTAGGCAACGGTGTAAACACGATCGTTTTTTATTGCTTTAACCTCTTGTAATAGCGCCTCGCCTTTGATACTATCTACTGCCGTTTCGTCCATCGCTTTGTTTCGATCGGCAGTGACATAGAGAATGATATCTGGGTTTGTTTGAATAATCGTCTCTAAAGAAGGTGAAGCACTTTTCCCTTCAATGGCTGGTTTCACATTCAATTCACGTAACATACTGCTTTGAATGCTTTCTGAAATATTGAAGATCGAAAAAGTCGATTTTGTTGAATCAAATGCCACGATTGGCAATAAGGTCAATTCTTCTGTACCTTTCTTTTCTGATACTTGTTTCTCTACTGTAGCTAGGCGTTTTTCTAATTGCTTCGCATAGGTTTCTGCAGTAACTTGTTTATTGAAAATCTCACCTAAATGGCGAACATCTTCAATAATTGTTGTTAGCTGCGGCTTATCTTTCATATTACTCGCTTCTTGCAGATAAGTTTGAATTCCCAAATCATTGTAACTAGCTATCGAACCAATCGCATCATCGGTAAATGCCATCGCACGACCAATCACAACATCTGGGTTTTTTTCCGCAATTTTTTCTTTTGAAACAGTCATTTTGTCTCCAACAACCGGCAACGAATCCACTTCTTTTGCATAGGTACCTGTCACTTGATTATCTGGTTGCATTATGCCTACAATTTTTTCTTTTAACCCTAAAGCTAGCAATAGCTCCGTCGAAGACAAATTATTCGTTACTACTCGTTCAGGTTCTTTTTCAAAAGTCTGTTCATGGTTTTTTCCATCATTGTCCAAAACAGACAGACTGAGCGGATATTTGGTTTGCTTTTCATCTTGTGAATTCATTGTCGTACTGGCTTTCGTTGACGAATCAGTTGCTTGCTCATTTGATGAACAAGCAGCTAAAATAAATACGGCTCCAACGATTCCAAAACTTGTCAGATATTTTTTCATTTGTTTCCCCCAATATGATTTAGTAATAACTAATTTGCAAGTGGTTGGTTTTTGAATCTAGTGAAACTTCACAATCCACTTCATAAATATCTTTAATCACTTCTTTCGTGATAATGTCGTTTGGTTTTCCTTCATAACGAATAAAACCATCTTTCAAAAAATAAAGGTAGTCACAAAATTGGGCAGCCAAAGAAAGGTCATGCAAAGCAGCTAGAGCATTCAAATTTAATTGCCTGATTAATTTCAATAATTCTAATTGATACTTGATATCGAGATGATTACTAGGTTCATCAAGGATCATTAACGATGGATTCTGAACAATTGCCCGTGCCATTGTTACACGTTGTTGTTCTCCTCCTGAAAGATTGGCAACCGCTCGTTTTCTTAGTCCAACTAGGCCAGTCTTTTCCAATGCATCTTCAACAAGCTGCCAGTCTTCGGGATGTAGTTTTTCAAGAGCTTTTAAATGCGGGCTACGTCCCATTAAAACAACCTCTTCGACCGTAAAATCAAAACTGTTTTGTTGAAATTGTGAAACAACTGCCATTTTTTGCGCTATTTTTTTGGATGGAATTTCTGTTAGATTTTGATTATCTAGAAAAATCGTCCCATTTTGAGGACGTAGGATTCGATAAATGGCCTTCAAAAGAGTGGATTTCCCACTACCATTAGGACCCAACAACGCCGTAAATGAATGATTCATTACGTTTAAACTCACGTCTTGAATAATCGATTGCCTCGCGATTGATACAGCCAAATGTTCGACTCTTAAATCCACACCTGTGTTCTCCTATTCTTTAAATTGGTAATTTTTCCGGACTAGTATCCAAGCAAAGAAAGGTGCACCAATCATCGAAGTAAAAATTCCGATAGGCAACTCTACATTTGCAATGAGCGTTCGAGCCAACATATCCATATTTACTAAAAAAATGGCACCTACCAGCATAGAGACAGGGAGTAATTTATGATGATTGGGTCCAACCATCGCTCTTGAAATATGCGGGATGATCAAGCCAACAAAGCCAATAATGCCACAAGTAGATACTAAAATACCTGTTAATAAAGCAACTACAATTAGATAAGTATTACGATATGCACTCACTCTAAGGCCTAAAGTAATAGCCGTTTCTTCCCCTTGTAACAATAAATTCAGTGTACGCGACTGCGTGATGAAATAGAAACCGCCTAGTATAACAGCAATTGCTGGTAAAGTCAGATTTTCCCACCTTGTGGATGCGAGTGAGCTCATCGTCCAGAAAGTCACTCGACTCACAGTCGAATCATCGCCAGCAAAAACCATGATAAAATTAGCAGTTGACGTGCAAAGTGCATTCATGATAGTTCCAGATAAGATTAGCTTCGTCGTTGTCATTTTGCTACGATAGGATGCAAGTCCAATGACACCGATACTTGCCACCAATGCACCCAAAAAGGCTGTCACAGCTAACCCGTTGGCTGATGCAATCCCACCAATAAAAGAACCCCCTAAAATGATAAATACAGTCGCTCCTAAATAGCCGCCAGCGGATATGCCTAATAAAAAAGGCTCGGCTAAAGGATTTTGAACCACAGCTTGCATCACTACGCCACAAAGTGCTAGCCCCGCCCCTAAAAGAACCCCCAGAAGAACGCGTGGCATCCGTATTTGCCAAATAACACCTGAAAATATTTTATTCGACGGTTCTTGGTGACTCAGTTTTTCCAAAAAAAACGTGTAAGTATCTGCTAATGGAATATGTAAGGTTCCTAAACTAATTCCCAACAAAATGGACACACATAATAAAAACACCAATAAAATAAAACCTAAAGAAGTTTTGAAAACTTGCATTTTGTCACCTCAAAACAAAAAAATTCACTTATTTTAAAATCAACCCTTTCTATTCAAAGATTATTGTACTACAATTAATTGATAATGATTATCATTTTCAATTATAAAGTTGTTCTCTTCTTTTTACAAGAAATTTTTGGGAAAGCTTTTTTAGGAGGTTACAATGTGCAAATCGAAACAATGCATTTAAAGGGATATGAAACGAAAATTATTTTACCTAGCGGCTATCATGAACAATACCGCTATCCTGTTATCTACCTACACGATGGGGGCAATGGCGCCATTCAAGTTTTGAATCAAATTGAGCACTTGATTCAATCAAAACAAATCGCCCCCATCATTCTTGTCGGAGTCACTCCAATTAACCGCAATGATGATTACACGCCTTGGCCCGCCGATGCGATGCTTCCAAATCAACCCCAGCTTGGTGGAAAAGCTGCATTATATTTGGATACCCTTGTCCAGACAATTAAACCTGCAATTGATACTCATTTTTCAACAAATCCACTACCTGAAGCAACAACGATTGCCGGATGTTCGTTTGGTGGACTGGTTTCATTTTTTGCCTCTTATTACGCTTCTGAGATATTCGGCAACTATATATTTCTGTCCGCCTCATTTTGGTATGAACATGCACTAGATTATTTAAATGGTCAAACTTTTACGATATTGGAAAAACGTTACCAAAAACCAACTGTTGTCCGTGCTAACCAAAGATTATTCTTATATGTTGGAGAAATTGAAGGAATCTATCGACAAACAAATCAAAAATATATGCTTGATTACAATAAAAAAGCCTTCGAACTTTTGAAGAACGAAGGCTTTGATAAAAAAGCAATGAAACTGATGACTGATCCTGAAGGCACTCATGATGCTTATTATTTTGCTAAATATTTCTTAGAAGCATTAAAATGGTTGTTTCCTAGCTCTGAAAAGCAAGAATAGCCTGTCCAATACATTGAACTCAATCTTGCCCGCCACTCGGAAACACACACAATTGGGGAAACAGTTCATCTTTCCGATTCTTTGAAAGCATTGACTGGAATAACATCAATCACATTCGTTGCAATCGTGTCAATAAACCGTGCATCATGTTCGACAACTATCATTGTTGGCTGAATCATTTGAATGACCTGTTCAATTTGCTGATGATTAAATACATCTAAATAATTTAATGGTTCATCCCAAATAAACAATTCAGCCGGCGTTGCAAGTGATTTTGCTAACTCTACTCGTTTTCTTTGCCCCATACTCATTTGTTCAATCCGAGTATGAAAAACGGTTCGCTCTACACCTAACTTAAAAAGATTGTTGAGTAAGTCTGCATAAACCAAGCCATTCTCTTCGGCAAATTCAGCCAAAGTTCCGCGATTATCTTCATAATTTTGGCGAACAGTGCTAATTGTAATCCCTTTAGGAATAGTCAAGTTTCCTTGCAGATTCCCTGAGAAAGTTCCTAAGATTGCCGCTAGAAGCGTTGTTTTCCCTGAACCATTTCCCCCTCGCAAAGCGAAACGTTGGCCTTGCTCGATTTCAAATGAAAGTGGCCGGAACAATGGATAATCGTAACCTAACTGAACCTTCTCGGCAGAAACGAGCATTCGGTGATGCGTTTTCCGAGCTTGCATTGTCAATGGGTCAACGTATTCAATGTCTTTCAGCAATTGTTCCTTCTCGTTTGCTTGCTCTTCCATCCGTTTGACGATGGCTTTGGAACGTTTCATGGTCCGGGCAGCACGTGCCCCGATTGCTCCCGTATCAAAGATTCCACCACTCCCTAATTTTTTAGGAGAACCCAATTTATCGCGTTCTTTTGAGCGTGACCATTCCGCCTTTTCAGCAGCAGTGTGTTTTAGGCGGCCAATTTCTTTTTTTATTTTGGTATTTTGATTTTGTTCAAATTGATCGCGCATGGCTTTTTGTTTCTCATAAACAGAAAAGTTTCCATTGTAAAGAATCAATTGGCTTTTTTCAATCGCCAGTACATGATCAACCACTTCATCTACAAAGGCTCGATCGTGGCTAACCAGGATAAACCCCATTTTCTTTGATTGTAAATAGGACACAACTTGTTGGCGAGCAATTTGATCCAAATGATTAGTTGGCTCATCAATTAACGGATAATTTTGCTCATCAACAAATAGAACAGCTAACAATACTTTTGTTTGTTCGCCACCTGATAACGTATCAAAAGGCCGCCACAAACTACTCTCATCAACAGCCAATAGCCGGAGCTCACGTTCAATTTTCCATTGATCCACGCTACAAAGAGCTTGTAAAACATCATAGGTACTTTGTTGTTTATCAATCACTGTTTGAGGGAAATAATGAAATGTTTGCTCATGTTGAATCACACCTTTAAAAGGTAACTCGTTTTGTAGCAGCTTCAAAAGAGTCGTTTTCCCACGACCATTACGCCCAATCAGGCCCAATTTCCACTCCGTTTGTAATTTTAACGAAGTATCATTGAAAATAGTTTTTTCTTGGCTATCATAGCCAAACGTAACATGTTTTAATTGAATAGTTGACATAAAATTCCTCATTTCAATTTTTGCAAGCTTACGGTTATCTTCAAGATTCATCTGAGGACGCAAAAAAAGACCCTCTATTGAATAACATGTCCAATCTTGAAGATCTGCACACCTGTCCCTTGTCAGAACTTAGGCCTTAATGCAGCTTCAACAAATTGGATTAGTTAATCAATAGAGGATCCCTCACTTTCTAGTATTAGTTAAACACAGAAGTAAAAAATAGACAAGAATTTCACACAAAAAAATAGGTGGACTCGCTTAATTAGCTAGCCTCTATTTTTCTTTACCCCTATACTAATTAGTAGGACAAGGAACAGCCTTTACTATTCTTAGAAACAGGAGATGATTTAGTCATGAAAAAAAGAACGTTGTTTAATCATTTTTTAGCGCTTGCCTTAGTTAACTTTAGCTGTGTGCTCCTTCTGTTGTTTTTTGACACAACACTCATCCTAAAAATTTGTAGCTTTGGATTTTTTCTAAACTTCGTGCTAAATATGGTAGCAGCGATGAGATACTCCAAGGGTGAACAATAATAAGACTCTTTCAATTTCGATTTTGTTATTTTACAAATGATTTTATCAAGATGCGACATATCTTTGCGACATTTTGCAAAAAAATACCACATCAAACACTCTTTTCGAAACTACCTAAGTAGCCAAGAATGCTTATGTGGCGTGGGTTTGGCACCCAATGGGACGTGAGGGGTTCGAACCCGCGACCCGCTGATTAAGAGTCAGCTGCTCTACCAACTGAGCTAACGTCCCGTACCAAAAGTACTTTTACATAGTATCACCCGATTACAAAAAATGCAAGGTACTTTTGGAAGAAAAATAACAATTTTTGTTTTTTATTTTGCTTTATTTGTTTCTTGGGCGTTCTTTGCTGGACAACTACAATTACATTGTTCACAATGTTGAGACTTGCCTGTAACTTGGCGATACACAATGTAAGCCGCTGTCACAAAGATAATTACCGCTAAAATAATAGTCGCCATTTTTTTACCCTTCTTTCATGCTAGGTACAACGTTGGTCAATTCGATAATCGTTTGTTTTGGTTTGCGAACGATTTGATAAATGAGATAAGCAAGAACAATTAAACTCAAGAAGGTTTGAAATCCTAAGCTTCCTCCTTCAAACAGAACATGACCCAATTGATATGTCACAAAGCTCACTAAATATGCTAGTCCACACTGATAGCCAATTGCTGTTAACGTCCACTTTACTGTGCCCATTTCTCGGCGAATGGCACCAATGGCCGCAAAACAAGGGGCACAAAGTAGATTAAAAACTAGAAATGAATAAGCTGCGACAGGCGTAAAGTCTGCATGTAACAATGACCAGACTTCTTTCCCATTATCTGAAACAGATCCTAAATGTCCATAAAGAATCCCAAACGTTCCAATAACATTTTCTTTGGCAACCAAACCAGTAATCGTTGCGACAGCCCCTTGCCATACACCCCACCCAAGCGGTTTGAATATAGGAGAAATCACACCTCCAAGAGTCGCGAGCATACTTTGATCTCCCGGTACTTCTTGTAAGGAAAAATTAAACTTAAAGGTAAACCAAATAACAATTGTTGAGACAAAAATAATGGTCCCTGCTTTTTTAACAAAGGCTTTTGATCGTAAAAACGTTTGATTCAAAACACTTCTTACTTGTGGTAAATGGTAAGCTGGTAACTCCATAATAAAGGGAGCAGGGTCTCCTGCAAAAAGTCGCGTTTTCTTTAAAGCAATCCCCGAAAGAACAATGGAAGCAATCCCAATAAAATAAGCTGACGGTGCTACCCAACTTGCTTTTGGAAAAAAGGCTCCCGCAACCAAGGCAATAATTGGCAACTTCGCTGAACAGGGCATAAAAGTCGTAATCATCACCGTTAAACGCCGGTCTTTTTCGTTTTCAATCGTTCGACTCGCCATTACCCCTGGCACTCCACATCCCGTGGCAATCAACATTGGAATAAATGATTTTCCTGAAAGACCAAACTTGCGGAAAATACGATCCATCACAAAGGCAATGCGCGACATATACCCACAATCTTCTAAAATCGCTAAACATAAAAACAAAACAATTAATTGCGGTAGGAAACCAAGCACTGCCCCGACACCAGCAATAATCCCATTAATGATTAAATCTTGCATCCACGTAGCAACTTGCCAATGGATCAACGTTTTTTGTACAAAATCTGGTACGAGTGAACCAAAGAGAACATCATTAACCCAGTCCGTTCCAAATCCACCAATTCCTTGAATAGCTAGATAATACATCCCCCACATAACTAATGCAAAAATAGGCAATGCTAGTATGCGATGAGTCACAATATGGTCAATATGGTCGCTTACCTTCAGAAAGTGGTTTTTTTCATCGACCATGCACAGTGCAATGAGTTTTGTTATGAATTCATAGCGTTCGTTGACAAGAATTGCATCGCTACTATCTTGAAAAATCTTTTCAGCAATCGCAATGATTTCTTCGATTTCTTTTTGTTGTAGACGACTTAAATTTAGTTCATCAATGGCTCTTGGATCTCTTTCGAAAAGCTTGATTGCATACCATCTTGTTTGACTTGGACAAACTGTATTTCCTAATACATCGCTTATTTCATCTAAAGCAGCCTCTAATCTTGCATCGTACGAAGGATAATGAACCGTCTGATGATCTTCCTCCACGACATGAAGGGTGGTTTTCATCAATTCATCGATTCCTTGTTTCTTTATCGCACTGATTCCGACAACTTCCACACCCAATCCATAGGAAAGTTTTTCAAGATTGATTGTCCGGCCATTTTTTTTCATTAAATCCATCATATTCACCGCTACAACAACGGGAATCCCTGTTTCCATTAATTGCGTGGTTAAATATAAGTTGCGCTCAAGGTTTGTTCCATCGACTATATTGATAATAGCTGTAGGATGATCTTGCAATAAGTAATCGCGAGCAACAATTTCTTCTGGCGTATAGGGTGCCAACGAATAAATACCTGGGAGATCTTGAATCATCACCTGTTTGTTTTTGCGGTAGCTACCTGATTTGCGTTCGACTGTTACCCCCGGCCAATTACCAACCGATTGTGTCGCTCCAGTTAGTAGATTAAACACACTGGTTTTGCCACTATTCGGATTTCCCGTTAAGGCAAGTTGCAATTTGTTCATGCTTCGTCAATCCTTTCCATCAGAATATAGGCTGCTTCTTCTTTTCGTAACGTTAAGTCATATCCACGTAATTTCACTTCAATCGGATCCCCTAGAGGAGCCAGCTTTTTCACGGTGATGGCCACATTCTTTGTCACGCCCATGTCCATTAAACGTCGGCGAACAGCACCTTGTCCGTATAAACTAATGACTTTCCCAGTTTCACCGACAGTCAACTGATCAAGCGAGAGCCATTCATTGTGAGCAGTCTCTTCAACCACCTCAATTTGGTTAAGTACAGCAACTTCCAAAGCAACTCTGGTATTTTGGACAGAAACAATTCCACTTTTTTCATCCCTTTGGACAACCATGACACGATTTCCTTTGCTTATCCCCAATCGTTGCAAGTGTAAGCGGATAGATTCACTTATTGTTACGTTATTCACTTGATATTTTACACCAATTTCACAATTTTTTAATGTCGTCATTTGGCTTACAAACTCCTATTTTCTTCTTTATAAATAGAGAAAAAAATCTTCTCTTATTAATATTGAGAATCATTATCATTAATGTATACCTATTTGAATAGTCTGTCAATTTTTGTTTTTACTTTTTTCTTCACAAGAAAAAAATGTTTGACTAATTTTTACTAATTTCAAATGGCTACCAGTGTTGAATTAGCAAGCTTTCTTCTATTCTTTTCATTAAAAAACACAACAAATAGTGTTATATCGAATTCACAAACACAATATATAGTATATTTGTATTGACATTTCTCCATTCCTACCTTAGTATTTTCTCATACGATACTTTTGGGTACTGGAGGAAAAAACAATGAATGTAAAATTATTTTCTAAAAACAACTGCATGCAATGCAAGATGGCAAAACGCTTTTTAACTGAAAATCATGTGACTTTTGAAGAGATTAATATAGATGATCAACCAGAATTTATTGACTACTTGAAAGAACAAGGATTTCAAAGTGTTCCTGTCGTTCTCTCAGACGCCTCTTCAGCAATTATTGGCTTCCGACCAGATCAACTACGTCAATTAGCAAGCTAATTCACAGAACAAATCACGAGTTTATCCATTCGAGTTGGATTTGTCGGTCAACTGACGCGCAAATCCTTCTTTTTGTTTAAAGAAAAAGAAAAGGTTGTGTTTTCATGAGTTTAAAATCATTAGGCGATGTTAGTTACTTTAAGTTAAATAATGAAATCAATCGCCCCGTAGATGGACAAATCCCTCTACATAAAGATAAAGAAGCCTTGGCAGCATTCTTAAAAGAGAACGTCGAACCAAATACAAAAACGTTTGCATCTGTTCATGACAAGTTGGCTTATTTAATAGAAGAAGATTATCTAGAAGAGGCATTTATTGCCCGCTATCAACCAGAGTTTATTGAGCGCTTGTATGCTTTTTTGACTGAACAATCATTTGAATTCCACTCATTTATGGCCGCTTATAAATTTTATTCTCAATACGCCTTGAAAACCAACAATGGTGAAGAGTATTTAGAAACCTACGAAGACCGGGTAGCATTTAATGCACTTTACTTTGCAAACGGTGATGAAGAATTAGCATTAGCTCTCGCGGATGAAATGATTCATCAACGCTATCAACCTGCTACACCAAGTTTTCTAAATGCTGGTCGTAAACGACGTGGAGAATTAGTCTCTTGCTTTTTAATCCAGTTGACAGATGATATGAATGCTATCGGAAGAGGAATCAACTCTGCTTTACAATTGTCTCGTATTGGTGGTGGTGTTGGCATTACCTTATCAAATTTACGCGAAGCTGGCTCCCCAATTAAAGGCTATGAAGGAGCTGCAAGCGGCGTGATGCCTGTCATGAAATTATTTGAAGATAGTTTTAGCTATTCAAACCAACTGGGGCAACGTCAAGGAGCTGGTGTTGTCTACTTAAACGTTTTTCATCCAGATATTATGGCCTTTCTTTCTGCCAAAAAAGAAAATGCTGATGAAAAAATTCGGGTCAAAACACTGTCGTTAGGTGTCTTAGTGCCAGATAAATTTTATGAATTAACCCGTAAAAATGAAGAAATGTATTTGTTTAGCCCTTATAGCATTGAACGCGAGTATGGCATTCCTTTTTCTTACTTAGATATCACTGAAAAATATGATGAATTAGTGGCTAACCCACGGATTCGCAAGACCAAAATCAAAGCCCGCGATTTAGAAAATGAATTGTCAAAATTGCAACAAGAGTCCGGTTATCCTTATATCATTAACATTGATACAGCGAACCGTGCCAACCCAGTTCACGGGAAAATTATAATGAGTAACCTTTGTTCAGAAATTTTACAAGTCCAAGAACCTTCTGTCATAAATGGCAAACAAGAATACGAGGTGCTTGGTACCGATATTAGTTGCAATCTTGGATCAACCAATATTGTCAACTTAATGAGTAGTCCTGATTTTGGTCGTTCTGTTCGGACGATGACCCGGGCGTTAACGTTTGTCACCGATGCATCTGACATTGATGTTGTGCCATCTATTCAAAACGGAAACCATCTAAACCATACGATTGGCCTAGGTGCTATGGGATTGCATAGCTACTTTGCTAAAAATCATATGGAATACGGCTCACCAGAATCAATTGAATTTACCGACATTTACTTTACACTTTTAAATTATTGGACATTAGTGGAAAGCAATGCAATTGCGAAAGAACGAAAAATGGTCTTTCATAACTTTGAAAAATCTCGTTACGCTGATGGAAGCTATTTTGATAAATACATCTCAGGTGCCCATATGCCTGCTTCAGATAAAGTAAAAGGTCTTTTTGAAGGTATTTTTATTCCAACAGGGAACGACTGGCAAATGTTAGCAGAAGCGATCAAAGAAGATGGTTTGTACCATCAAAACCGTTTAGCAGTGGCACCGAATGGCTCAATTTCTTATATCAATGATACTAGTGCAAGCTTGCACCCCATTACTCGCTTGATTGAAGAACGCCAAGAAAAGAAAATCGGCAAAATTTACTATCCGGCAGCTTACTTATCAAATGAAACAATTGGTTACTACAAGTCAGCCTACGATATGGATATGCGCAAAGTCATTGATGTTTATGCCACCGCACAACAACATATTGATCAAGGGATGAGTTTGACCTTATTCCTACGTTCTGATATTCCAGAAGGTTTATACGAATGGAAAACAACCACAAAACAGACCACACGTGATTTGAACATTTTGCGCCATTATGCTTTCCATAAAGGTGTGAAGTCCATTTACTACGTTCGAACGTTTACCGATGATGCAGAGGAAATTGGTAGCAACCAATGTGAAAGTTGCGTTATCTAAAGAGCCATCAATGAACGAAAGAACGATCAAGGAGTGAATAACATGGCAGATACCTATTATGAGGCAATCAATTGGAATGAAATCGAAGACATTATCGACAAATCAACATGGGAAAAACTAACGGAACAATTCTGGTTAGATACTCGTATCCCTCTCTCAAATGATTTAGATGATTGGCGTAAATTAAGCGAAGAAGAAAAACTATTAGTTGGTCACGTATTTGGGGGACTAACTTTATTAGATACGCTTCAATCGGAAAATGGGATTGATCAGCTACGAAAAGATGCGCGGACTCCACATGAAGAAGCTGTTTTAAACAATATTCAATTTATGGAGTCTGTTCATGCCAAAAGTTATTCGTCGATTTTCAGTACCCTTAATACCAAAAAAGAAATTGAAGAAATCTTTGAATGGACCAATACCAATCCTTACTTACAAACCAAAGCCGAAAAAATCAATGAAATCTATAAAAATGGAACCCCTCTTCAAAAGAAAATTGCTAGCGTCTTTTTAGAAACGTTCCTTTTCTACTCAGGTTTTTATACCCCACTTTACTATCTTGGAAACAATAAATTAGCCAACGTTGCTGAGATTATCAAGTTAATTATTCGTGACGAATCCGTCCATGGAACTTATATCGGTTATAAATTCCAATTGGGCTTCAACGCATTGCCAGAGGAAGAACAAGCTTCTTTAAAGGATTGGATGTACAACTTATTATTTGAGCTGTATGAAAATGAAGAAAACTACACCGATGAACTGTATGGTGAAATTGGTTGGGCTGAAGAAGTCAAAGTCTTCCTACGATACAATGCCAATAAAGCCTTAATGAATATGGGGCAAGATCCTCTATTTCCTGACGGTGCCAACGATGTCAATCCAATCGTGATGAATGGTATCTCAACTGGGACAAGCAACCATGACTTCTTTTCACAAGTCGGCAACGGCTATCTACTAGGCTCAGTCGAAGCAATGAAAGATGAAGACTATCTTATCGGCTTTGATTAATCCCCCATCTCTTTAGTGGTGCATCAGCAATTGCTTTTCTATTGCTGATGCATCACTATTTTTTTTAATCTCGTAGCAACTAGCCAATTCACCCATTCTTTGCTACACTAAATTGGAATAGAACATTTGGGGTGCCCAGAGGCTGAGAACATACCCATTGAACCTGATGCAGTTGATCCTGCCGAAGGGAAATGTTAGGAAGAACCTATCCTTTTTGCTGTCTCGCATCCCTCTTTGCTTCTATCACTAGAAGAAAAAAGGGATGCTTTTTTCTTTGTAAAAGGAGGACATACTGTGAATAACGACGAACAAGAACGCCTGTTGCTCGCAACACTGGAGCAGACGCAAGAACAGCTACTGACTATCCTAGAAAGATTGGTGGGATTTCACACAGAATCCCCACCCGCTCGGAATACAAACGAGCTGCAACTGTATCTGAAAGAGACTCTTGAAAAGCTGGATTTTACGGTGGAAACTGCGCCGTTTTATAGGCAGGATACATTGCTTTGGGCTACAAAAGAAGGCACGGATCCTGAGCATTACCAAAGCTTAATCTGGAATGGCCATGTCGATGTCGCTGCACTGGAGTCACTCGCTAACTGGCAGACCAATCCGTTTGAGTTGGTAAAGAAAGGCTCTCGGCTATTTGGACGTGGAGTCAGTGACATGAAAGGATCGGTTGCGTGTGTTATTTGGTTAGTACAAACCTTTCATCAATTGAAGATTCATTTGCCAGGCACTCTCCTTTTGCAATCCGTTGTAGGGGAAGAAGCAGGCGAAGCTGGGACCAAAAAATTACTCGAATCTGGTCAAACAGCAGACTTTGCAATTGTTGGTGACACGAGTGATTTACAGTTTCAAGGTCAAGGTGGCGTCATTACTGGCTGGATTCAATTGAAAAGCCCCGAAACCTTTCACGATGGCAATCGGATGAAGATGGTACACACTGGTGGAGGACTTTTTGGTGCCAATATGATTGAAAAAATGACCATCCTGATTCAAGCGTTACAGACTCTGGAACGACATTGGGGCATTATGAAGTCCTATCCTGGATTTGAGCACGGGACAAATACGATTAATCCCGCCTATATTGAAGGTGGGATTCATCCCGCATTTGTGCCGAACAATTGCCGGCTATGGATTACTGTCCACTTCTATCCAAATGAATCGATTGAACAAGTGACAAGTGAAATTGAAGCACACATTCTTGCCACAGCCAAAGCAGACCCGTGGATGAAAGAAAATCTCCCTACATTTGAATGGGGTGGTGAATCCATGCTTGTAGATAAAGGAGAAGTCTTTCCGCCACTAGCACTTGATCCTACCCATCCAGCAATGCTTGAATTGGCCAAAAGTCATGAAGCGCAAACAGCATCAAAACCCACTACTACCATGTCTACATCTGTTTCCGATGGTGGATGGTTTGGTGCCTATGACATTCCAGCTGTGGTATATGGACCTGGTGAATTATTGCAAGCACACAGCGACAACGAATCCATTGAACTGGACCAATTACTTACCTACAGCAAAATACTAGGAATCTTCCTATTACGTTGGCTTTCCACCAAGAAGACCGTGTGAACAATCCTTAACCAAAAGAAAAAAACTTTCAGACCCGAGAATCTCACTCAGGTTTGAAAGTTTTTTATAAAATTATCTGACTATAGAGCAAAAAGATCGTCGCCACTCTTATTGTCTAGACCTGGGTGGATGTCAAAGCGAACCACACCCACTGCTACGTCTTTCGATAAGACCCGTTTAATCATTGCCGTTCCCTCAACACCAAAACCACCACATAACTCAATTGCCTTAATTCCTTCTTTTTCAAGTTCCGTTGCCGCTTTGACCGCATCAACATAATCCTTGACACCAACTGTCGTCAAATTGACTTGAGGTGTATGAATCGTTGACCGATCCTTTTGATAGTCTGCTTCAGGTGCTAGAAAAATAAATGCTGCTTCTAATGCCATAATCATTCCTCCTTCATTTAAGAAAGCGTATTCATATTCCACTTTTAGTTTAGCACAAATCGAAAAAAAAAGAAGGATTTCCCCCTCTTTTGTGAGAAAAAAAGTATGAAACGCTACTCTCCCCATTGATTTGGTGACCATAATTCACCATCTAATTGTCCTCTAGCCTGTTCGATTCTTTTTCCTTGTTCCATTAGTAAGTCTCTTGCAGCAAATAACAGCGCTTTTTGCTTATAATCTTTGCTTTCTTGCGCCAATTGCACCAATTGTTTTGCTAGCCACTCAGCTTTTGTTTCCAATTGACTCACATCCCTTCTAAATAGAGCTTCAACTCATCTAATTCTGACCGCGTATGAACAAGTTGCGTGATGGTTTCTTCTAAAATGGGCGCTGCTTCTTTAGGAAGGGTCGCCAAATTAGTCGCCGTCAAGGCACGAATCAGCCATTCTTCGCGTTCTTTTAAAGAGTCACTATCTTCTAAACAAAGATATTGTTGGTACTGAATCAGTAATTTCCATTTGGTTGGTTCGTCCATATATTGAAACTGATAGATACCAAATGGCTTTAAGAAATGCATACCAACTTTTTTAGCCATTGCTTGAAATGGTATGGTAATCGCACTCAACGAAAACCCTTCTCTGCCACCAGCTTGGTACGCTTTCTCACTATTGCCAATCACTAGAACCAATCCGAAAGATTTTCCTCGTAACGCCGTCCCATGTACGCCAAAAGCAAAAGATTCGGTGAGCACTTCGTCTTGCCATTGCTTTAACATCGCTGGGGAAGAATACCAATATAACGGAAACTGAAAAATGATTCGATCATGCTCTTGCATCAGTTTTTGCTCAGCTACGCAATCAATTCGACCATCTGGATAACATTCTTCGAGATGATGAAACGTGATTTTCTCGTGGGTTGGCAGAGATTCCTTTAAAAATTGTTGGCTACTCGAACCTTGAATATCTGGGTGAGATACAATAACTAGGGTCCGCACCTCCTCAGCTCCTTTCTTTTCATTTACAATCACCCATTATACCCGAATAAGCAAAAGAATGCACTTTTGAGCCAGTCTTAGACGCTTCAACTTCCCAAAAAAGAAAGAGCTTTCCCTTCGAAAAGCCCTCTCTCTCGACTACATCGTTTTATTTTTTAGGGAAACGTGCCAAAGCAACTCCTTCGCCTAGCTCTTCTTCAATTCGCAAAAATTGATTGTATTTTTCGACCCGTTCACTACGCGCCATCGATCCCGTTTTAATTTGACCGGCATTCATTGCAACGGCAAAATCAGCGATGAAGGTATCCCCGGTCTCCCCTGAACGATGAGAAATCATCGTATTGTATCCATTTGCACGAGCTATCTTAATGGTTTCAATTGATTCCGTCACTGTACCAATTTGGTTCAGTTTAATTAAGATGGCATTGCCAATTTTCTTTTCAATTCCTTCTCTAAAGATGCTAGGATTTGTTACAAAAATATCGTCCCCGACTAATTGTATACTCGAACCCATCACTTCGGTTTGTTTTTTGAATCCATCCCAGTCATGTTCTGAAAAACCATCTTCGATTGAAATAATTGCTGGATATTTTTTTACCAATTCTTGGTAGTAAGCTAACATTTCATCAGAAGAAAGTTCTTTGCCTTCAAAGTGATACCGTTTTGTTTCATCAGAATAAAATTCGCTTGAGGCCGGATCCAAGGCAATGGCAATTTCTGTAGCTGGTTCATAGCCTGCTGCTTGAATGGCTTGATAAAGCATGTCAATTGCCGCTTCGGTACTCGGTAATTTAGGAGCAAATCCACCTTCATCGCCAACTGCTGTTTCATACCCTTGTTCAGCTAATAATTTTTTCAATGTGTGGTACGTATTCGCTATTTTTTCAACACCATCTCTAAATGAAGTCCGTTTTACTGGAGTAATCAAAAATTCTTGCACATCAATGCCTGAATCAGCATGAACCCCACCGTTGATAACATTAAAAAATGGTTGTGGTAACTGTAAATCCACCCCACCAAGATAACGATAAAGTGGAATGTCTTCACTCGCAGCCGCCGCACGTGCAACCGCCATTGAAACACCTAGAATAGCATTGGCACCTAACCTGCCTTTATTTGGTGTACCATCAAGTGCAATCATAATGCGGTCAATTTCTGCTTGATTCAAGGGATTTTTTCCTTTTAATGCTTCATGAATCTCCTTATTGACGTTATTGACCGCTTTCGTGACTCCTTTTCCTTGCAAACGTGAGCCACCATCACGTAATTCAACTGCTTCCCGATCACCTGTTGACGCACCAGAAGGAACTTCTGCTCTTCCAACCGTACCATCTGATAAGCGAACATCTGCCTCGACTGTAGGATTTCCTCTCGAATCAAAAATCTCTCTTGCTTTGACTTCTTCAATTGTGACCATACTTTCTTCCTCCTTTTGGAAACATGAAAAACACCTACCAAGCACTTATTTGCATCACAAATAAATACTTGGTAGGCGTCATCAGCATTTCGCGGTTATAGGGAACACCATCCCTTATTTACGCTTTCAGTCTAGCACAAAAGAATTGAAAAAGAAAAGAAGAACACTTTTCTACGAATTAAAAATTTCCTTCAAAGGGCTTAGCTAATTGCCCAATCACCGTTTGTTCTGGACAAATATAGTGATGATAAACAAAGAGCCCTTGATCTGTCAACGAACAAGAATTATACCCATTTCGATTTGTGAAAATGGATCTATCTGGGTATTCATCTACTCCAAATGACATTGCTTCAGCCATATATTGCATTTTGCCAGCATATGGCATAGTCGTGCCTTGATGAATATGCCCAACAAAAATTCCTATCACATCACTTTGACGTATCACATCTTCAAAACCAATTGGGACTTCTGTTGCTATGCCTGGTTCTTCCCAAGCAAGTGGATGATGTTGTAATAAAATGGTTCCTTTTGGAGCAGATTTCTTTAACCATTCAGTCAGTATATTCATTTGAGCAATAGAAATTTTTCCTTCGTGATGTTCTTCTTGAGCAGAATCCAAACTAATAATTCGTAAACCATCTTTCATTTGGTAAGACAGATAATCACCTTCTTCAGACCTACATACATCCATTCCTTCAAAGAATGAGTGTTGTCGGTCATGGTTTCCTCGACAAAAATAATATGGAATCTCCGGAACAATTTCTTGCCAAAGTTGTTTAAACAACTCATAATCCTCTATTGATCCCTCGTGGACTAAGTCTCCAGTTATGATAGCAAATTCATACTCCTCCTCTTTTATTTGTTTCAAAAGATTGGCCAAATGAATCGTAGGATTATTATATTCATTAAACAACTCGTTCGTTAAGGAATTGGTAGTGTAATTCATTCGGATATGTGTATCAGATAGATGCAAAAATTTCATTCGTACTCTCTCCTTCTTCTAATGTGAATGGATAACCAAGATTCATCTGGTTGCTCTTTGAAAAGAAATGACAATTCTTCTGGTCTACCAAAAGATGGGCAGTATCGCCAATTTTCCAATGACTCTCTTCACTTAATGCAATGATTGTTGACTCTCCTAAATCAATAGTCAGAGCATAATTCTGACCGAGTAACTCTCGATAAATAACTTTACCTTGCAGGTCTCCTCCATGATTTACAAGTGTAAAGTGTTCCGGTCGAATGCCGAAAAGCAGATGGAATTCTCCTTTTTCAAGCAAGAACTTCCGCCATTCTTCTTTTAGAGTAAAAAATTGATTACCCACTACCAATTCGTTCGATCGAAGCTGTGCTTCTAAAATATTCATCCCTGGGGCACCAATAAATGTAGCTGAAAAAACATTCGTTGGTCGTAAATATACATTACGGGGTGTGTCGACCATCTGAATCATTCCTTCATTCAACAAAACGATACGATGAGCCATTGTCATCGCTTCAATTTGGTCATGTGTGACATATACAAATGTTTGTTGATACATTTCATGTATTTTTACTAGTTCCATCCGGGCATCTAAACGCAATCGGACATCCAAATTAGATAATGGCTCATCCAAAAGGAAATACTCTGAACGTTTGACTATTGCTCTTGCAAGTGCAACACGTTGGCGCTGCCCTCCTGATAATTCTTTGGGTAGACGTGTTTGGTAAGGTTTCAAATCTAACATATCTAATGCCTCGTTAAGCCTTGTTTCAATTTCCCTTTTATCCAAGCGATTTGAACGTAAAGCAAATGTAATATTTTCATTTACTGACATGTGGGGATATAAAGCATAGTTTTGAAAAACCATTGCCATATCTCGTTCACCACAAGATACTTGATTTGCAAGTTTCCCATCTAAAAATAATTCACCATCTGTGATTTTTTCAAGTCCAGCTATCATTCGCAGTAAAGTGGATTTACCAGAACCAGAGGGACCCAGCAAAACAATTCGTTCACCTGCTTTAATCGTTAGATCTATCCCTGCTAAAATAATTGAATCATCATATTTTTTAACTATATTTGATAATTGAATAACTTTTCCCATAAATCTCTCCTATTTTATCCCTGCAGAAACAAAGGTTCCAATAATGTATTTTTGAAAAATAATATAAAGTATCAGCGGCACCATCATTGTAATCAAACTGATAGCCATCGCCACTGTAAAATTTGTACCACCCTCTGAACTAATGTACGTTTGCATTGCTAACGGTAAAGTATAGCGGTCAATTGATTTTAAAATTAAAACAGGCCAAACAAATTCATTCCACGAAGTAATAAAAAACCATATTCCAGTTGACGTAATTGCATGACGTGTTAGTGGAAAAATAATTGATTGCATAATATCGCGCTGCGAAACTCCATCCAATTCAGCTACTTCGAGTAAAGATTTGGGAATTCCCCTCATTGTTTGAGTCAATAAAAAAATTCCCATTGCATCTGCAAATTGGGGTAAAATAACACCCCAAGAAGTATCAATCAACTGCAACTTGCTCATCAACAAATAGTTTGGAATCATTGATACTGTGAATGGGATGAACATTGTTGCAATAATTAATAAAAACCAGATCCGTTTAAATTTGATTTGATAATAGGTAAAAGCATATGCTGCAAAAAATGATAGAACCAATTTCACAACAGTAATCACCGTAGCAATGAAAAAAGTGTTCCAAGTAATTTGTAACAGTGGCAAATTTTCAAAGAGATAACTAAAATTATGAAACGTAAAAGGCGTGGGAATCAAACTCAAAATTGTATGATACGCTTCTTTCAACGGTTTGAACGAATTTGCTAAAATAAATAGCAAAGGATAAAAAACACCTAACAAAATTAGGATAAAGAGAAAATGTACCCATAGAGTTTTTTTAATTTTCATAATAAACTCCCTTTTCAATGAATTTAAAAGTACATACTAAAATAACTAGGAAAATCAGTAAAGTAATCACAGAAATCGCTGAAGCCTCTCCTACTTTATACATTTCAAAAGCCTTTTGATAGGTGTAATAAATAAGATTCGAACTGCCATTATTAGGTCCACCTTTTGTAATGATTTTGATCGGTGTAAAGACATATTGAAGCCCTTGAACAATAGTCATAATGAACAAATAAATACCTGTCGAACTACTTAATGGTAAAATCAACTGTAAAAACATCCGCCAAATCGGAATCCGATCCAGCTTAGCTGCTTCAATCATTTCACGGTCAATTCCAGCAATTGCTGCGTAAATGACTATAAAATTGTAACCGAAAACTTTCCAAGATGTAATTAGTGCAATGATACTAATGACCCAACCATTTAAATTAGTCCACATCGGCATAGTAATTCCGACTGACTTTAAAACAATCGCAACCGGACCAGACACAGGATTCAGAATCCAAGTAAAAACCATTGAAGCAACCACTAAAGAAATCACAGCTGGTATAAAGAAAATAGGCTTATAAAACTCTTTTCCTTTTTGAATCACAATATCCATTAAAAAAGACACGATATAGGGAAAAAGGCAACTAAAAAGAACAAATAAAATAGTATAAAGCAACGTGTTAAGTAAAACCTTCTGGAATACTGGCTCACTTAAAATTTTCTGATAATTCGCCAAGCCCACAAACTGTTTGTTTGGTGAAACCATATTCCATTTGAAAAAGCTTAAGTAGATTGTGTAAATCAGCGGATAAATAACAAAAATACTCAATACTAATGCTGCAGGCAACAAGTAAAAATATCCGCGCCAAGATGCATGTTTTCTCATCCAAAAACTCCCTTATAACAAATAAATAATGCACGCAAAAACCGCAATTTTTGCGTGCTATTCTCCCATTATTTCAACAAGTCATTGATTTCACTTTGCGTATCTTTCATTGTCTTAGTGACATCACTGCCTGACAAGATTTTATCACGCATATCTAACAGTTTTTGTTCTGCTTCTAAACCTGCATCACCGGGGAAAGAACTCCAACTAACCATCCCATCCATTTGTTCAATAGCAGGCTGCATCATCGTATTTTCTTCTAGAAATTTTTTCAAACCTTTTTCAGATGTCGCTACATCTTTACGGGGCGGAACATAACCAGTCCCTTTTGTCCATTCAGCCATTGATTCAACACTGTAAAGATACTTTAAAAAATCCCAAGTTGCAGTCTTCTTATCCTTATCTTTCGATGTTACTGCTAACATTGCTCCACCTGCAGGCAATTTCACTTCTTTTCCCTTCCAAGAAGGTGATTTTACAGCATTCACTTCGAATTTCGCATTTGATTGTACATTATTGCGTTGAGCAATGGTTGTATAGAGCATCCCTACTTTTCCGTCGATAAAGCTTTGCACTCCTTGGTCCCAACTAATATGCAAGGCGGATTGATCTTTCACTATCATATCTTGATAAAGTTGGTATGCTTGAATACCCTCAGAGGAAGCAAATGTTGCTTTTCCTTTAGTAATGACAGCTGCTCCATTACTTTCAAGCAGGGCTTGTTGTGCCCAACTATCTGCAGGTTCTTGCATGTAAAAACCATATTTTCCTGTTTTGTCTTTAATGGTTTTTGCATAAGTTTCTAGTTCTTCCCATGTCTGAGGCCCCTTTTCATTAAGACCAGCTTCTTTTAATACATCTTCATTCAGATAAAGTACAGGATTACTCAATGAATAAGGGATTCCAATATACTTGCCATCTAATTTTGCCAAATCCATTATATTGCTTAAAAAATACTTATCAAAATAGTCCGATTGCTTAGGTTCAACTTCCTTAACCAACTCGGTGGGATCAGTGTATTGAAAATTTTCTGCAAAATAATCCTTAAATGCCCAACCAACTTGTACGACATCTGGAACCGTATTTGATGCTACAGCAGCCTGTAAATTTTGCATTAATCCCTTGTACATGTCAGGATTAAATTTCGCTACAACTTTTACTTTACTTTGTGACTTGTTATAGTCATCAACCAATTGAGTAACCGTTTTTCCTCCCTGAGTATCAGCATTAACATGCCAGTATTCAATGGTTACTGGCTTTGAATCATCCGCAGCCTTCGCTTCTGAGGAATTATTGGTATTTCCACAACCTGCAGTTCCCAGTACACCCAATGTTGCAAAAAAAGAAAGCCAAACTTTTTTCTTCATTTTTATCCTCCGTAACAATTATATTGGGATCCTTCGTTTCCCGCTATTTAGTTTAGGCTACCAATGTTAGTTATCTATATTGATTGGGAAAATCTTTTGTAAAAATTTGATTATTCTCGATTTTTTTCTATACATTTTGTAAAATTTACGTAAAAAAAAATAGCCTATATGGCTATTTTCTCTACAACGCTACTGAAATGCATCGAATAGTAGGATTACCTACCCTCATCTATCATGGACAAATCCAATCGCAAAACACGGTCTACTTTTTCAACATCAAACTCATTGCGAAAACGTTGCGTAGCAGATTCAAATAAAACATACAAGGACGAACCAGAAGCGTAGATTTGCTCCATATATGGAGGCGCCTCAATTTCTTTTATAACATCCTTTTGTGAACTACTCACCACTTAGCTAAACCTGACGGTTCTTAACGCTTGAAGTGGGAGCTTCTTGGGAATAGAGCATACTTGATAGCTTATTTCTTTACTAACAGCGGTGTCTCTTATTTACCAAGCTATCCCCGTAGTACCTACGGTTCTTGATTGTTTATAAGCTAACGCTTGTATTCGTAGACCTTCGGTCAGGATATTGATACTTGCGTTGATATCTCGGTCGTGATGGGTATGACAAATAGGACAAGTCCATTCTCGAATTTT
>NZ_JBHUMO010000013.1:0-117494 GCF_042685105.1 Enterococcus camelliae
GAGTGCCCTTTTTTACACCCAAAGGGTGAAAAAAATAATTTGCAAAAACTGTTCAAGCAGAAGGGTTTACAAGGGTTACTGTTAAATACTGTGGATTATTCAGGTATATAGATATTTATTAAATATGAAAAATATATGATGAAAAATTTGCTTTGACACAACCTGTTAGCATCGACCAATCCTCTCAAACATCCCGCTCGCCTTCCTCGTTTTTTGTGTATTGCCATTTCATACATGGAACGAGAAGCAAAAAGACCAGCAAATTCAAAAGTTTGAGCAACTTATGAATTTCCGGTCTTTCTGGCTTTTAACTGAACCATATTGGCTCAGCTTTTTTTTTCATCTTATTTCGTCCATTCGTCGACTTTCTTTTGGTTCGCTTCGATCCAATCTTTCGCAGCTTGTTCTGGCGTTTGACCATCGTTTATGGCCAACATCACAGATTCAATGTCATCTGTCGTCCATTCAAAGTTATCCAAAATTTGGTTTGCTTCGGGAAAATCATCAGCGAACCCTTTTCTCGTCATTGTATGGATACTTTCTTCGCCACCCATTGTGCCTTGTGGATCTTCTAAATACTTCAAATCATACTTAGCAAACATCCAATGTGGTGACCAACCAGTAATGACAATTGGTTGTTGGTTTTTATACGCTTGTTCTAAGGCGACCATCATCGCACCTGAAGAAGAAGTCGAGACGGTCCAATTTGAAAGATTAGCATAGGTTTGTTGCGTCGTTTCTGCTGCAGCAACAACACCCGCACCAGGCTCAATCCCTACAATCGTTTGATTCGCTTGATCGGTTAGATCTTCGATTGAATCCACATCCATATAACTAGGAACGACTAGTCCCAGTTTTGCACCTTCTAGGTTTGCACCTAAATCAGTGACCTGGTCTTTGTACTTATCATATTGTGCTTTATGCGTGTTAGGTAACCAAGCAGCTAGCATCGCATCAGATTGTCCTTTAGCGACAGACTCCCACATAATCGCATTGTCTAACGGTGTGATATCTACTGTGTAGCCTTGCTCTCTCAATATTTCAGCCATGACGTTCGTTGAGGCAACTTCAGTGTCCCATTCAACATAAGCTAGATGAATGGTTCCCTTTGATGCGTCATTGGCTGATTGAGTGGTTTTCGTTTGCCAAACATTAACAAAAATGGATCCTAAAATGGCTACGACCGACACCAATGCTACGACACGTTTGGTTTTTTTGCTGATCTGTTCTTGTTCTTTTTTGTGTGAGGGTTTATTAATTAATTGGGTGAAGCGGTCCATCACGATAGCCAAGATAACCAAAGCTAGTCCATTAACAAAACCGTTACCGACTTGGGCATGTTGCAATGCTGATAAGACACCTCTACCTAGCCCAGGTGCACCAATCATTGAAGCAATCACGACCATGGATAATGCTAACATTGTCGTTTGATTAATCCCAGCTAAAATTGTGCTTTTGGCAAGCGGTAACTCAAGCTTAAACAACCGTTGCTTGCCTGTACTCCCAAATGAATCAGACGCTTCGACCAATTCTTTCGGAATTTGACGAATCCCTAAATTCGTAAAACGAACAGTAGGTGGCAATGCAAAAATAACTGAAGCAAAGACACCAGGCACCATACCAATACCAAAGAATGCTACGGCTGGAATCAAATACACAAAGCCAGGCATCGTTTGCATAAAATCAAGGATTGGCTGAATGATTTTTTCAGCACGATCGCTTTTCGCCATCCAAATACCAAGCGGTACCCCGATAATGATCGACACCACACTTGAGACAATAACTAAAGTCACGGTACTCATCAAATCTGACCATAAGTTTTGATTGTAGATATATAAAAGGCCAATCAAGCTAAACAACGCTAAGCCCCATTTTTTTCCGGAAATGATAAACGCAATCAGGCTGACGACTAGAATCAGCACAAGTGGATGAATCATCATAAGGACATCCGTAAAGCCATTCATCACGCTAGAGCCACTGTCTTGAATGACCTGAAACAGTCCTGAAAAGGTATTTGTCACCCAATTTGTTGCACTTTCAACCCAATTTGCAACAGGTATTGCTTGTTGTAAAAAGTTACTCATTTGTCACGTCTCCCTCTTTTTCATTTGCTGAAGTCTCCGTGTCCGCTAAAGCTTCAATGACACTCCCACGAATCACGACGCCCATTAAGCGATCTTGTTCATCAACAACGGCTAATGGCGTTGGTGAATCATAAATTAAATTAAAGATGTCGGTTACTAAAGTATCTGGATGAACTTTTTTGACATTTTTATCGATGACTTCTTTTAGTGCTTGACCATTTTTACGGGCACCAAGTGCCGACTCAGCAGTCAAACTACCTTTCAGTTGGCGCTTTTTGTCCGTCGCTAATAGCATGCTGACTTCTTCTTTACGCATCCGATTTAAGGCAACATTTGGTCCATCAATTTCAATATTGGTGGTCAACGCTGGCACCATAATGTTCGCAGCAGTCAGAACTTTAGAACGGTCGACATCTTCGACAAATTCTCGTACAAATTCGTTGGCTGGATTGGTTAAAATTTCCTCACCTGTACCAATTTGCATAATTTGACCATCTTTCATTAAAGCAATTCGATCGCCAATTCGTAGTGCTTCATTCAAATCATGTGTAATAAATATAATGGTTTTTTGAACTTTTGATTGTAGCTCCAAGAGTTCATCTTGCATTTCTCGACGAATAAGCGGATCTAAAGCTGAGAATGCTTCATCCATTAGTAAAATCTCAGGATCATTCGCTAATGCTCTTGCTAAGCCTACACGCTGTTGCATTCCACCGGAAAGTTGGTCAGGATATTGGTCTTTAAAAGAAAGTAATCCTGAGTTTGCGAGGGCTTGTTCAGCTTTCACCGTTCGTTCTTCTTTTGGCACACTTCTTACTTCTAATCCATACTCAGTATTTTCAAGAATCGTTCGATGTGGAAACAGACCGAAATTTTGAAAAACCATATTAATTTTATGGCGACGAATGTCACGCAAGGCTTCTTTATCCATTTTTGCGATATCTTCTCCATCAATAAATACATCACCATATGACGGTTCAATCAAGCGATTAATTAAGCGTACCAAGGTTGATTTCCCACTACCGGAAAGCCCCATGATCACAAATATCTCGCCTTCATTCACTTCAAAGTTGGCATCATACACCCCAACTGTCGCGCCTGTTTTTTCTAAAATTGTTGTTTTGGCTTCATTTTTTTTAACAAGTTCGAGTGCCTGTTGCTGACGCTTCCCGAAGACTTTAGTTAAATGTTCTACACGAACTTTGATCAAATCTTTCACACTCCCTAAAAATTTTCATGTTTTATTCAAACTGACCTTCCAATGTTAACATCGTGTGGTCACTTTGTCAAAAAATTAAGAAGCAATTAAGACAAAATCTGTCGCTATATTCAATTAGCTAAAACGAAAGACCAGAAAATCCAAAAGCTTGAGAAGCAACTTCTGGATTTTCTGGTCTTTCGATTTCTAACTGAACTATATTTTGCTTGTTACTCATAAAAGAAGCGCTGAACGCGATCAAAAACAGTCTTTGTCCCTACAAAATACAAATGATTCCCAACACTAAGCTTGGCGTATGGCCCAGGTGACAACAAAAGTTCTTTATCCGTCTGAATTGCAACGATCGTGGCACCTGTTTGATGCCAAAAATTTAGTTCATTAATACTTATTTCTAAATTTTGTGCCTGAGAAGTCAATTCTATTTCATAAGGAACAAAGGGCAATTGATCATGAACATTTTTAGTACGTGCAACGAGTTGGTCTAATAATTGATTTAAGTGATTGGTTTCTGTGCGCTGCCTCTCGATGCTCGCTTTCATCTGTTGGCGAATGGATAAAATAGACTGACTGGCTTTAAACTGTGTGACATATTCCGCCGCCTTCTCCTTAGACACAACAAAGGCACCACTGCCATGCTTCACATCCATTATCCCTAAATCAACCAATATACTGATAGCTTTTCGGGCTGTCTCAGGAGAAACATTAAAATGAGTAGCCAACGTCGAACGCGCATGAATTTTTTCCCCTTCAACATATCGGCCTTCCACAATCCGCTCCGATATTTCAACGGCTACTTGCTGGTAACGTGGTAGCTGAACCACTCGCTCATTTGGTTGCTCACTCATCTGGATTCCTCCTTACTCAATTTCCGAAATAAGTCCGTGTATCTTTTTCATCTTGTTGTAACTGAGCAATCAATGCCTCCATCGACGGAAAAGCTACCTGTCCTCTTAAATAATGTACCCAGCGAACGCGAACATGCTCGCCATAAATATCTTGATGGAAATCTAAAATATTTATTTCGACAGTTACCGGACGATTTTGTTCAAAGGTATTATTCGTGCCAATCGATCCCATTGAAGGAAACCAAGTGTCTCCTACTAAGATCTCAGTCACATAGACTCCTTCTTTGGGCAGGCGCACACTCGCCTTTGTCTGAATATTGGCTGTCGGATAGCCTAATGTGCGGCCTCTAGCATCGCCATGAACGACAATTCCTTCTGTTTCATACGTTGTTCCTAACATTGCGGTCACTTCTTCCATTTTTCCATTACTTAACGCTTCACGAATATTTGTTGAACTCACTTTTTCTCCTGCCAACGTCTCTTTCGGTACAGTCACAATCTCAAAGCGATTTTTAGCGTATTCTGCTAAATGTGGCATATCTGCGATGTCTTTTGGACCGTATGTATAGTCAAATCCCGCTACGACAACTTCCGCATGCCAACCAACAATATATTGATCTACAAATTCTTGTGGCTTTAATCCCGCAAAAGCTGACGTAAAATCAACAAAAAACAAGAAATCCACACCACTTTCGGCCATTTTTTCTTCTTTTTGCTTCAGGCTAGTCAAGTACTTCATAGTGTCAGGATTGATTTTTTGAAAGACGATGGACGGGTGTTGATTAAATGTCATAACTGCTAATTTCAGGCCTCTTTGATTGGCAATTTTGCGACCTGTTTCAATTACTTTTTGATGTCCTTTGTGTACCCCATCAAAAAAGCCCAAAACTAAAACGATTGGTTCGTCTGGTAGCTGCTCTTGATGGTAAGGATGTCTAATTTCAATTACGTTCATCTTCCCACTCATTTCGTATAACTTTTAAAGGTTTTAATTGATCACTGTCTTCACGATAGTTAGCATAAATGCTGACCACTTTTTCATGATAGAAAATGGCGATCGGTTGGTTCGGTATCTGAGTTAAACCAAAATCCGCTGCACTTAGGCGCATACCATTTTTCACTTTGGACCATAAGGCACCAGAAATGGCGACTTGTTCAAAATTTTTCACACCAAATTCAATTGGAAGCAAATACTTGTCAACTATGCCAGCCTCTTTATAAGTAGCTACTTGTGCAAGTGTGATGGCTTGCTCTTTCGTAAATCCGCCACTTGCTAATCTAGTCAGCTGTGACATATGGGCCGGATAACCTAATGATTCACCCAAATCAACTGCCAATGTACGGATATAAGTTCCCTTACCGCAATGGACTTGAAATTTCCAAGATTGAGTTTGTTGCTCCTCGTTCCATTTGGGTTCTGAGATGCGTGTGAAGGAGTCAATGGTTACTTTGCGGATGGGGCGTTTAACTTCCTCATTGTTACGCGCGTACTCGTACAAGCGCTTGCCCGCGACTTTGACTGCAGAGTACATCGGCGGAATCTGAGTGATTTCCCCAATAAATTGAACCATCGCATGATCAATCTGATCTTTCGTCAGCGGCTCAGTGACAGGCTTTTTCTGTACTACTTCGCCGGAAAAATCTTCCGTCGTGGTACTGTAACCCAACGTTACTTCACCTTCATAAACCTTTCCTTCGTCAGAAAGGAATTCAATGACTTTTGTTCCTTTGCCAATAAAGATTGGCAATACACCAGCGACATCAGGATCAAGCGTACCCCCATGACCAATTTTTTTGGTTTGCAATAGTTTTCGTAATTTAAAAACGCAATCATGACTGGTCATGCCAGGTTCTTTCCATAATGGTAAAATGCCGTCCATGCGTTCACTCCTTTTTCTTATTCAACTTTTCTATTATAGCATATGATAGAAATCGGTCCCATGCAATTGCTTTCTCTTTACAAGTAAAATTTGTTCAATCCTAAAGAAATACTAAAAAAAAAGCGTGTGACAAACATCGGTCACACACTCTTTTATGCGGTTACTCTTTATTTAGGTTACGCAATAGTTCATCGATTTTGTTTCCATATTGAACGGATTGATCCAATTCAAAGATCAGCTCTGGCGTTTTATATAGTGACAATCCTTGTCCTAATTCTCTACGAATTAAGCCAGTTGATTTTTCCAAGCCCATTTGTGCTTTTTGGCGATCAGAAGCCAAGTCTGAAAGGATACTATAATAAATTGTCGCTTGTTGCAAATCACCTGTCACATGAACATCGGTAATCGTTACTTCTTGCACGCGTGGATCTCTTACTTTTTTCCGTAAAATATCATTTACTTCTCTTAAAATTTCGTGCGCCACTCTTCTATCGCGATAGTTGGCCATAAGTCATCCTCCTATACTAGTCGACTTTAATTTCTTCCATGATGAAGCCTTCGATGACATCATCCATTTTTAAATCATTGAATTTTTCGATCATCGCACCACATTCAAATCCCATACGAACTTCTTTCACATCGTCTTTGAAGCGTTTCAAGCTTGCTAATTGTCCTTCGTAAATAACAATGCCATCGCGAATAACGCGGACACCACTGTCACGGCGGATAAAGCCTTCAGTCACATAAGCACCCGCGATGGTACCGACTTTCGATACTTTATACGTTTCGCGAACGATCATTTGACCAGTAATTTTTTCTTCAAATTCTGGATCAAGCATTCCTTTCATCGCTGTTTCGATTTCTTCGATTGCTTTGTAGATAATTCTATGCAGGCGGATTTCAACTTCTTCTGCATCTGCTTGTTGTTTCGCTTGCGGTGTAGGTCGAACATTAAAGCCAATGATAATAGCATTACTTGCGGCTGCAAGTGTCACATCACTTTCATTTACAGCTCCTACAGCTGAGTGAACAATGTTTACTTTTACGCCTTCCACATCAATTTTTTTCAATGAAGCTGCTAATGCTTCGGCAGAACCTTGCACATCAGCCTTAATAATCACATTTACGGCTTTTAATTCGCCTTCTTTTAGGCTATCGAACAATGTCTCTAAGGTTACTCGACTATTCGAAGCTCGGTGTTCCAATAGCGCTCTTTTGGCACGTTCTTCACCTGCTGCACGTGCAGATTTTTCGTCTTCAAAAACAACAAAACGGTCACCTGCTTGTGGTACATCATTTAACCCTGTGATTTCCACGGGAGTAGCTGGTCCTGCTGCCTTGTCACGGCGACCAATATCATTGGTCATCACCCGAACACGACCAAAGGTATTTCCGACGACAATTGGGTCACCCACACGTAACGTTCCTTGTTGTACAAGAAGTGTAGCTACCGGCCCTTTACCTTTGTCCAAACGCGCTTCAATCACAGTCCCAATAGCACGCTGTGTAGGATCAGCCTTCAAGTCTTCAACTTCAGCTACAAGCAAGATCATTTCCAATAATTCATCGATATTTTGACCAAATTTTGCTGAAATTTCAACAAATATCGTGTCGCCACCCCATGATTCAGGTATTAATTCATATTCACTTAATTCTTGCATGACATGTTGAGGATTGGCTCCTGGTTTATCAATTTTGTTGACAGCTACGATAATTGGGACTTTTGCCGCTTTGGCGTGATTAATAGCTTCAACTGTTTGCGGCATCACGCCATCATCTGCTGCAACAACTAGAATCGTAATATCAGTAATACTTGCTCCCCGCGCACGCATGCTCGTAAAGGCGGCATGTCCAGGAGTATCTAGAAAAGTAATTGGTTTGCCATTAATATCGATTTGATAAGCACCAATATGTTGAGTGATACCGCCTGCTTCACCACTGGTTACTCGAGAATGACGCAACGTGTCTAGTAAGGTTGTTTTCCCATGGTCAACGTGACCCATAATCGTAACAACTGGTGGGCGCGAAACTAGTTTTTCTTCATCAATCTCTTCAGGTTCGAAAAACTTATCAATGTCGGCAATATCCACTTGTACTTTTTCTTCGGCATTCATACCATAATCGGTCGCTAATAATTCAATGGTATCTTTATCTAACGGTTGGTTTTGATTAACCATGACACCTAGCATAAACAATTTTTTGATAATTTCAGCTGGTTCGCGGTGAATTTTTTTGGCAATATCGGCCACATTCATGCCCTCTGTATATTCCAATACTTCTGGAAGTTCACGGAATTTACGAGCTGGGACAGCCGGTTTTCTTTCTTGGGAAACGGTTTGTCGTCCCTTTTTCCCACGCTTATTAAATTTTGAACGATTTTGATTGTTGCCAAAATTATTGTTTTTGTTGCGATTGTTTGAGCGATTCGTTGGTTTATTGCGTTCTTGAGAATTGGCGTTGCTAGCATTGCCCGCCACTTCATATTTTGTATTTTTCGCCGGTCTATCATTTGTTGCATTTGCTGAGGGACGGTTGGTTGTTTGATTTTTTGGTGTGAATGGTTTCTTGGTATTTCGAGTAGCAGATGTTTTTGGTTTTTCTGTTGCTGAAGGTTTGTTTTGATTCATATTTTCGTTAGTACGTCCTTGGTTTGTATTCCGATTTTGAGAACGATTGGTTTGATTCGCCTTTGCCTGACCTGCGCTTGGTCGTTGATCGGTACCTTTTTTTTCATTCATCGTTGCCGCATGATTTGTTGGTTTCGTTTGTTTATTTCCACTTTGCTCTTGCGATTTAATCATGCCCAATTCTTTTGATTTCCCATTTTCTTTTCCACCGATTTTTTTCTCTGGTTGATTCGTTGCCTTTGTTACAGGTTTATTGTGAGAAACAGTTGGTTTTTCTTGTGTTCCCCTATTCGTGGCATTCGTTCTTGGTGCCTGATTCTTTCTATTTTGAAATTTCGGATTATTTCTCTGAGATTGAAATTTTGGTTCATGAGTGCTAGCTGCCATTTCTGCTTTTTTTGTTGAGTCGGATCCTTTCACTTGAAGAGACTGTCTTAATTGCTTTTCCTCTTTGTCCGAAAGAGCACCCATATGATTCTTTATATCAAAACCCAGCGCTTGCGCTTTTTCAACTAATGATTTATTTGAAGTATTTAATTCTTTGGCTAATTCATAGATTCTTTTTTTTCCCATGTAATCACCTTCCTATCCTGAGATTAATTCCTCGATTCTGCTTGCAAAGCCTTTATCTAGGATACCTAAGACCATTCTTGGTTTCCCAATAGCCTGAGTTATTTCCTCTGCTGTAAAACAATCAAAAACCGGAATATTGTAAAAAATACATTTGTTTTTTATTTTCTTTTGGGTATTTTTGCCAGCATCCTTCGCCAAAAAAACAACCTCTGCTTGATTGGATCGAATTGCTTGCACTGTCAAATCTTCGCCAGATACGATTTTTCTGGCACGCATGGCTAGCCCTAATAAATTGAGCACTTTCTGATTATTCATTTGCAAATAATTCTTTTCTTGCTTTTTGATGTGTCACATAAGCCAAAAGTTCTTGATAAAAATCATCCGATAACTTCACTTCTAACACCCGATCGAGGATTTTTTTATCCCAAGCCACTTGAGCTTCGGCAGGATCCAAAGCGATGTATGCCCCTCGGCCGGGCATTCTTCCAGATGGGTCAATTGCAACTTCGCCTTCTTTTGAACGAGTGATTCGAACCAATTCTTTTTTGGGAAAAAGGTTACCAGAAACAACTGATTTTCTTAAAGGAATTTTTCTTTTTTTCATCATAATCCCCCTTGTTTTTTATTCTTCTGGCTTTTCCGATTCAATCGGAGCAACTTCTACTTCAAGCGCCTCATCGGTTGAGTCAAGCAGTACATTGGCATTTTCTGCTTCTTGGCGATCAAGCTCTTCGTAAAAATCAGCCATATCGGTTTCGGATTTAATATCAATTTTGTGTCCTGTTAACTTAGCTGCTAGACGAGCATTTTGTCCACGCTTACCAATTGCAAGTGATAATTGATAATCAGGTACAACGACGGTGCAGGCCTTAGGATTTGTCGTATCGAATAACACATCAGAGACTTCGGCAGGATTCAATGCATTCGCAATAAAAATTGCTGGATCTTCATCCCATTCAACAATGTCCATGTTTTCACCTTTTAATTCATTGACTAATGCTTGTACACGTTGTCCTTTTGGTCCGACACATGTTCCCACTGGATCGACATTCTCATCATGAGAACGGACAGCAATTTTTGAGCGATCGCCTGCTTCACGAGCAATACTCACAATTTCAACCGTTCCATCGTAAACTTCAGGAACTTCTTGTTCAAATAATCGACGCAATAAATCAGGGTGACTGCGGCTTACAAATACTTGAGGTCCCTTTGAGGTATTTTCGACTCGTGTGACATATACTTTAATGCGATCATGGGGTTGATAAAATTCATTAGCCATTTGATCTTGTTTTGAAAGAACAGCTTCAATTTTTCCTAAATTAACGTAGATATAACGACTGTCTTGCCGTTCGACAATTCCTTGCATGATGTCTTTTTCATAAGCGCTGAACTCATTATAAATAATTGATCGCTCTGCTTCGCGCACTCGTTGCAAAATTACTTGCTTTGCTGTTTGAGCGGCTATGCGGCCAAAGTCTTTAGGTGTTACTTCAAAACGAATTTTATCACCAATTTCATAAGCTGGATTAATCAACATAGCATCTTTGAGGGATACTTCTAATTGCGAATCCATCACTTCTTCGGTTACTTCTTTCACTGCATAGACATGGATATTTCCTTTTTTTCGATCAAATTCCACTTCAACATTTTGCGCTTGACCATAATGACGCTTGTACGCTGAAATTAATGCTGCTTCTAGTGCATCAATAACAATGTCCTTTGAAATTCCTTTTTCTGCCTCCAACGCATCTAGCGCGTTCAACATTTCTTTACTCATTTTTTGATTGATCCTCCGTTATTAAAATTGAATTGCTAGACGAGCTTTTGCAATATTCGTTCGTTCGAATACTTGAGTTTTCGTTCGCGTTTTGACTCGGTAGGTTAATGTTAACGTTTCTTTATCCAGTTTTTCTAAAATACCTTCATATTGCTTTTCTCCATCTAATGATTGATATAGAGAAAGATGAATATATGAACCTACTGCCTTTTCATAATCTGCTTCTTTCTTTAATGGCCGTTCAGCTCCCGGTGAAGAAATTTCCAAAAAATAGGCTTGCGGAATGGGATCTGGCACAATATTATCCAGTTTTTCACTTAGTTGTTCACTTACCCAAGCGCATTCTTCAATATCAATGCCCTCTTCTTTGTCAATAAAGACTCTTAAAAACCAACTTTTGCCTTCTTTAACGAATTCTACTTCCACCAACTCAAAATTTTTTGTTTCCAAAATAGGGTTGACCAAATCTGTCACCATTTGAACCACTGTACTCAAAGGCTATCGCCCCCTTCTTGTTTTCTATTTACTCAGTCCCCATGTCATTAAAAAGAGTGAGGGATAAAAATCCCTCACTCAACCTAAGTATCATTACAAAAGCAATGATACCATATTTTCCCTCTAAACTCAACCTTTCGTTGTTGCGCTCAGCATATTCATCTCAAAGCTACGATACTCCGACTGTCTTTTTGAAAAGAAAGGATTTTCCTTTTTTTGTTTTTTACTGTTTATCATTGCCAGTACGACTGTAATTATTTACATCTGCTACAATGGCATCTACAAACATATTTAATTCTTCCACTACAGTTTCTTTGCTTCCATAGCGGCGAACATTGACGGTTGCATCGTTTACTTCTTGATCTCCCACGACCAATTGGTAAGGGATTTTTTGTGTTTGTGCTGCTCGAATTTTGTAGCCCATTTTTTCATTTCGATCATCGACTTCCACCCGAATTCCTTGTTCTTGAAGTCGTTCCTTCACTTCATAAGCATAATCACTATGTGCATCAACTGAAACAGGAATAATTGTCGCTTGAATAGGGGCCAACCAAGTCGGGAATGCCCCTTTGTAAACTTCTGTCAAGTAAGCAACAAAACGTTCCATTGTCGACACAATTCCTCGATGAATCATCACGGGACGGTGTGTGTTTTCACCATCTTCACCAACATAAGTAAGTTCAAACCGTTCAGGTAGTAAGAAATCTAATTGGATTGTTGACAATGTTTCTTCCATCCCCAACGCTGTTTTTACTTGAACATCAAGTTTAGGACCATAGAACGCAGCTTCTCCTTCTGCTTCAAAATACTCCAATCCTAATTCATCCATTGCAGCTTTGATCATTTGTTGTGCACTTTCCCACATTTCATCATCATCAAAGTATTTATCCGTATTATTTGGATCACGATAGCTTAAACGGAAACGATAATCATCAATTCCAAAGTCTTTATAGACAGCCGTCATTAAATCTAGTGTCCGCTTAAATTCATCCTTGATTTGATCCGGACGAACAAAAGTATGCCCATCGTTTAACGTCATTTCACGCACACGTTGCAAGCCAGACAAAGCACCTGATTTTTCGTAACGATGCATCATGCCTAATTCAGCAATGCGAATTGGCAATTCACGGTAAGAATGAATACCATTTTTATAAACCATAATATGATGTGGACAATTCATTGGGCGTAAAACAAGCATTTCCCCATCACCCATGTCCATTGGTGGAAACATGTCATCATGATAATGATCCCAGTGTCCAGATGTTTTGTATAAATTCACATCAGCCATAATTGGCGTATAGACATGTAAGTATCCCAGACTAACTTCTTTGTCTACAATGTAGCGTTCAATGATTCGACGAATCGTTGCCCCTTTTGGTAACCAGAATGGCAAACCAGACCCTACTTCTTTTGAAACCATAAACAAATCTAGTTCTTTTCCTAGTTTTCGGTGATCTCTTTCCTTGGCTTCTTCACGCATTCGGATGAATTCTTTAAGGTCTTTTTTATCAAAAAAGGCCGTACCATAAATCCTTTGCATCATATGATTGTCCGATTTGCCACGCCAATAGGCACCTGCTACTGATAATAACTTAAAGACTTGAATGCGCCCTGTTGAGGGAACATGAGGTCCTCGACATAAATCAACGAAATCACCTTGTTGATAAGCTGTGATAATTTCATCAGCTGGTAACTCGTTAATGAGTTCCACCTTGTATGGATCATTGGCAAATAATGTTAATGCCTCTTCTTTTGATACCACTTTTCGTTCAATTGGGACATTTTCTTTCACGATTTTCATCATTTCTACTTCGATGGCTGGTAAATCCTCAGCCGTAATAGGATGATCTCCATTATCGGTATCATAATAAAACCCTGAATCAATCGCAGGACCAACTCCAAAATGAATCGTCGGATACAAACGTTGCATCGCATGCGCCATTAAATGTGCCGTTGAATGACGTAATAATGCAAGTGCATCTTCATGTTCGGGCGTGACGATTTCGATTACTGCATCTTCATCGAGAGGCAAATCCAAATCAACTAATTTTCCGTTCACTTTACCAGCCAACGCTTTTTTGGCCAAGCTTTTGGAAATCGTTTCTGCAATCATTTTTGTTGTTACGCCTTTGTCGAACTCTTTAACAGCTCCATCTGGAAATGTCATTTTTATCATCTTTTTTCCTCCTCGTATTCTTCTGTTAATAACAAAAAAGTCCTAGTAGATTCTACTCTACTAGGACGAATAAACGTGGTTCCACCTAATCTTCAGACACGAAAACAATTAGTCGTATCTCTTCCAACGTCATAACGGTTCGACACCGCTTCTGCTTCAACAGAAGTCTCGAAAGTGGTCCGCAGTTGGTTTTCTTCTAAGAGTGTTTCAGCCAAGCACTCTCTCTCTTTTGGAAGACTCTCAAAATTGGTTGTCTTTCTCATCAATCTTTATGGCTCTATTTAACCATTAAATAAAATGAAATGCAAGAAAAAATGTATCAAACCTGATACTTATCGATTGATGCCCCACTTAATTGGAATCAATACGCCTAGGTTGTTAGCTATATTTTCATCTTTAACATATAGGCTTTCTTCACTAATTTGTAAAGAAGCCAGTTTGATGTACGTAAATTAAATTCCCCAGAATACTCATAAATGGATGGTTGAAAATTTTTCTTAAATTGAATAAGCCCATCATTTAAATGACCGTCAATCCCACCCAAGTTGCAGAGCTTATACCCCATTTTACCTGACTGGCTAATGGATTCAAACCAAGTAAGATATGCAGGCATATAATGTTTAAAGGTTTCATCCATTCCTGCATATAATAACTCACATGTATCTCCATACGGAACAGTCAAGGTTCCACTAATGTATTGTTCTTGCTCTCCGTGGGCTGCAATATCTTTGGTAAGTTGTTGTAATTCTTTGGTGAGACTTGCTGATGTTTCAAGTAATTTGTTCTTCTTTTTCTTTTGATTGCTATCTAGCTGATCAAGCGTCGCTTTCACTTCAGACAATTGACGCTCAACTTCGTCTTTACGTTTCCCAGGATGAATCTTTCCTAACATTAGGAAAGCATTTGGGTACACTGCTAGTAACTTACGAAAATAGTCTTCATTTCTCAAAGAAATCCCTTTTCTTTGCTCGGTTTTTTTCATTAATTCAGCAAAAATCCCAATTTTTTCAATCCCCTGCTTCTCTATGACTACGCCCCGTTTTTTGGCTGTTTGCACCCCTTGTCGACCCTTTTTTGACAAACAACTTAACTGGTAGTCTTCACAATTGACAACTGCTTGAAACCTCGGTTGAATGGTTGCATGCAAATCCAAAGTCAAAGGCTCTTGCTCAAACCCAGCGGCAATCAGTAACTGTACCTTATCTTCATTCAAAATACTTGCCTGCTCTTCTTCACCATAGAAAAATACCTTTCTTAGAACGGGCGGGTCCATCCGTACAAACACCGCATGATGTTGTTTGGCAATGATTTTCAACTGTTTTGTGAAACCGTTAATTGTCTCTTTATCAAAAGAAAGTATTGGGCCTTTCGGAATATAGAAAAAAGAACGTTGCAACGGTAATTTTTTTTTCAAAATGAGCACGGTCCCAATCAGTTGCTTGTTCGCATAAAAACCAAAAGGAAGACTTTCCCAACTATTCTTAATCTCCCCCCATTGATAGGATTGAAGAATAGTCGCCTGTTCCAAATGATGATGATAGCTGTTAAACTCTTTTTCACTGACACTTTTTAGCTCATAATTCACAAAACATTCCTCCCAAACATGCGAAATCAAACAAGCCCTATATTAAAAGAGAAGCTCGTTAATGTCAAACAAAGCAAAAAAGTTTCTTTCTAAATCGAGTGGGTTTTTCTTAAAAATATGCTATACTTTTAAAGCATCTTTTAAGGAGGTTTTGTCCATGAATGAACGAGCATATGAACGTCATCATCTAAATGAAGTCCTACAATTCATTCGCAAAGAAGAAGAGTTACTTCAAAAACAACAACAACAACTAACAACTAGTATGCAAACAAAAGTAAAGGAATTAACTGAAAATAAAATCAATACTGGAAATGAAGAAGCCTTTTACGAATCTGTTATTGCGTATCGCGAGCAAGAAAAAGAACTCCAACTGACTTATCAAACAACCGAAGCAAAACAAAAAAGGTTGGTCACTCTCGCAACCATGAAAAACACTCCTTATTTTGCGAGAATTGATTTTTCTGAAGGGAATGACGTCCAAGAAACTCTCTATTTAGGAATCGCTTCATTAAGGAATCCTAGTGATGAGCCAATAATTGTCGACTGGCGAGCCCCCATTGCCAATCTTTATTACGAAGGAGAATTAGGTTCTACTTATTATGAAACCGATCATGAGCGCTTTGAAGTTTTTTTATCGCTCAAACGACAGTTTAAAATTCAGGACGGCTCCCTCATTTCAATGGTTGACACATCAGAAGCAATTAATGATGAGTTTTTATTAGAAATTTTAGATGAAGCATCGACATCACAAATGAAAAATATTGTTGCCACTATTCAAAAAAGCCAAAATGAAATCATCCGAGATACCGACAACCGAATTGTCTTGATTGAAGGAATCGCTGGTAGTGGCAAAACGTCCGCCCTATTGCAACGAATTGCTTTTTTGCTTTATCGACATCGTAAATGGCTCAAGGATTCGCAAGTCTTACTTTTCAGCCCAAATCATTTGTTTTCTGATTATATTTCTATGGTTCTACCCTCACTCGGCGAAAGTGAAATCCCTACAAAAACCTTTTATCAATTTCTAAATGAACTTCTTCCTAATTATACATTAAAGCAAAAGGATACTCAGGAAGAAAGTTTTTTGACCGGCGACGAAAATCAGATTGAAACAGTGAAAAATGGGTTATCAATTTTAAAAAAAATTGATCCTTATGTACAAAGTATCCAACCGATTGGACCTCTTTTCCGTAGTTTGCGTCTCCAAGGAAAGGTCTACATTGATAAAAAACTCATTCGTCAATGGTACTTACAAACAAATGATCTTTTGCCACTTTATCAACGGACTCAACTTTTGCAGGAGAAACTCCTCAAAAAATTGGGTGGACTAGTTAATGATGAAATGAAACAAACCTGGGTGAAAGAACTAGCCGATGAGAAGCTAATTCAATATATGAAGGAACATCCTCATCAGGAATATACAGAAGCCTCTGAAAAAACGCTTCTGAAAAAAATCAAAAAATCCATTGTTAAGAATAAATTTGCAGCAATGAAACGATCAATCATGGCCTTTCGTTTTGTGAATTTACCCATGCAGTACATTCATTTTTTACAGCAGGTTGCACCGACCATACTTATGGAAACTACAATCTCTGAAAAACAGTGGCAACAACATCTTGCTCAACTAAAAAATGATTTTCGCAATAAAATAATTCCTGTTGAAGATGGCATCCTTTTGTTTTTGTTAACGAAAGCTATCTATCCAGTTGATATTTCCCAAAAAGCAAGATTTATTTTCATTGATGAAATGCAGGATTTTCCACCTGCTCAAGTAGCACTCTTAAAAGAACTCTATCCCGATGCTTCAATAACCTTATGTGGTGATTTAAATCAAAAAGTTTTAGGAAATGATACGATTGTGACACACTTAAAAGAATTGTTTCCAAATCAATATGTCAAACAATACCAACTGACCACTAGTTATCGATCCACTGCTGAGATAACAGCTGTCGCGAATCAGTTTTTATCACAAGAAGACACGGTAAAACTGACCGCCCGTAATGGGGAAAAACCAATGATTTATGTCGGCTCACTAGCGGCCCAACATGCGCTACTAAGTCAAATCATCACTAAAATCCAAGAAAAACCGTCTCATCATCGCACAGCGATTATCACCAAAACCATTCAGGAAGCAATTCAGTTACATGAAAAACTAGCTGAAGCGACAAAACAATATGTTCAGTTAATTGCTTCTGAAGATACCTTTATGAAACGATCAATCATGATTATTCCAGCTTTTTTGGCCAAAGGATTAGAATTCGATGAAGTTTACGTTTGGAACGTATCAACGAATTTTCAAACGGCTCACGATCAACTAATCTTGTATACGATGGTTAGCCGCGCAATGCATCAGTTGACAATTTTTAGCGATGGACAATCCCCGTTTTTACAACAAGTTTCAAAAGAACTAGTCAATGTCGAAACAATCTAAAAAAACTGCTCCAATCGAAAGAGGATACCTTCTTATCCCCTTTGATTGGAGCAGTCTTTTTATTCAGAAATACTTATTTCTTCGGCAATATTTGAATAATCAAAATCTGAATCCAAAAATTCAGCTTCTTTAGGAAAATCCTGAATTAAATCTGCATAGTCTTGAATTTCAATTTTTACATCCTTGACAGTATAATCCAAAATATGTCCCCCAAATTGATGATCGTCAGAAATGAAATGTACGTGGAAACCAGCAACTGATGTTCCATGAAATAAAGCGGGTGAATAAAACCCAACAACAGTTCCTTTAATTTCTTCTGCATAAAAATTAGGTTGATCAACTTCTGAAAAGCGGATATAAGGTGGTTCTTGTTTCGGCATTGCCCGGGTGTGCATTTTCTTAAATACTCCAGTAATTTTTACACCAGCAAACAAATTTTTACTACGCATTTTTGCTAAAACAAGTTTTTCAACTGCCTCACTGCCCAATTCTTTGGAAACTGTTATTGTATGATTGGCATGAAAATGAGCAATGGCGCCGTAAGGTAATTTTTCAGCTCCCATTAAGTGAATCACTTCGCCAGAAGCACTCACCTTATACGCTTGTCCATTTAGAATGATTAATTCACCATCCACGCCATCCATTGTTCCTATGCCAAAATCGCCATGCTTTAAAAAATCATTAATGGTATCTGTGCCATCCATCGCTCCTGCCATCAAAGAGCCAATTGTACCATATTGGTATAAAGAATTTTTCGACATTCTTTTCACTCCTCTTTAATAAAATTGGTCTGGCAACATTGCTTCGCCAAGTTCTTCATTGGCAGAATAATCCACAGGAATATCAATAATCACTGGACCATCTGTCGCAAATCCTTCTTGAATAGCTTTGCTTAATTCTTCCTTGTTTGTTGCTCGTAATCCCTTTGCTCCAAATGCTTCCGCGTATTTAACAAAATCAACTGGTCCAAAATTAACCCCTGAAGAACGATCGTATTTCATTACTTCTTGAAATTCAACCATATTATACCGGCCATCATTCCAAATTAAATGAACAATTTTTAATTTTTTGCGAACAGCTGTTTCTAAATCTTGCGCTGAAAACAAGAAACCACCATCCCCAGAAACGGAGACAATTTGGGTATTTGGTCGAACCAAAGCGGCTCCAATCGCCCAAGGTAAAGCCACTCCCAACGTTTGCATACCATTACTGAACAACAATTTACGTGGTTCATAACTTCTAAAATGACGAGCCATCCAAATATAGTGACTGCCCACATCGACAGTAACCGTCATTTCATCTGTTACAGCATTTTGTAAGGTTTCAATAATTTCAAGTGGGTGCAATAACCCTTCTTTTTTGTTATCTGGAATTTCATCACGTTCCACCAATTTGTGCTGTAACTCCGCAAGGTATTCTTGCGAATCCTTTGGTAGATGATAAGTTGAAATTTCATTTGTTAATAAATCTAGTGTATCAGCAATGCTACCAATTAGTTCTCTTTCTGGCTGCATGTAAGGATCAATCTCAGCGGGAATTTTGTCAATAACAATGATTCGAGCATCCTTTTCAGCATTCCAATTACGCGCTTCATATTCAATTGGATCATACCCCACGGCGATCACTAAATCACTACGTTTTAATAACATATCCCCCAATTGATTTCGGAAAAGTCCTACCCGCCCAAAAAAGCGGTCTTCTAACTGTCTTGAAATTACGCCTGCCGCTTGAAATGTTTCAACAACCGGTAGTTTTGCTGATGAAACCAATCTACGAATTGCATCACTTTCAGCCTGACTTGATCCTCTCATACCGACTAGTAACACAGGAAGTTTGGCTTCTTTGATTCGTTTTACTAAATAAGCAATATCTTCTTTAGAAGCAGATCCTAATCGAGGTTTACTTAACGGCCGAATGCTTTCTCCTTTTACAGGGGCATCTACCACGTCTTGGGGAATACTGATAAAACTTGCACCTTTTTTATTGGTTCGAGCATTACGATACGCGTTAGCAATGACTTCCGAAATCGTTTCAGGGTCTTGAATCTCTGCGCTGTATTTGGTAATTGGTTTAAACAGTGCGGCATTGTCCATACTTTGGTGAGTTAATTTCAACAGGTCGCTACGTTTGACTTGACCAGCAATCGCTAGCACTGGATCGCCTTCTGCTGTAGCAGTGACTAGTCCTGTTGCTAAATTGCTTGCACCCGGACCACTTGTCGCAATCACGACCCCTGGTTTGCCCGTAATTCTTCCTACAGCTTGTGCCATAAAAGCTGCATTCTGTTCATGACGAGTCACAATTAATTCCGGTCCCTTATCTTCTAGTGTATCAAATACACGATCGATTTTAGCTCCTGGTATGCCAAATACGTACTCAACATCATGATTAATTAGACTATCGACAACCATATCTGATCCATGTTTTACAACATCAGACATCTGTAACACTTCTTTCTTTTATTGTTATATTTTTATAAATATTTAAGAATAAAAAGCTATCAAATAGCTATTCATCTGTTTCAATAAAAGGAGTATAACACACCAAAAAGAAAATGTTTAGTATTTTGTTTCAGAAAATATTTATTTTTTTCATTCAAAAAAAAGACTAATCCAGAAAGTAGCACCCCTCAAAAGTTGACCTTTTTTGGGGGACTACGGAAACTGTCAGTCTTTTTAATCCACACTATTTTTTGCCGGTAACGAAAATAATTGCTTGTCAGGATATTTTTTTTGAATAATCGCCAAAACTAGTTGTAACTCTGTGCGTTCACGATCATTTTCAATATCCAAAATCATACTATGACGCCCCTTGTGCCCATTATCTAGTAAATGTGACTCACGATTCCAAATTAAAAATTCATCAAATGAAGTCATCTTACTAACAGGAAAACTGGCAACATCAATAATTTCAGCTAAACGAAACGCTAGGTAACCAGCATCAATCACAAATAACTCACTTTCAGCATAGGAATACTTATTTTTCATAGAATCAATAATGACTGTTTTTCGATTGTATTGCAATTCCCAATCCAACAACTGAATAAACGAAGGGAATCGATAGGATTCTTGAAAAAGAATATAAGATTCGGGTGAATGGCGAAAAACCAAGGGTATTAAATAACGTGATCGATAGATTAACATTGGCACACGGTAAAATTCACACGGTAAATAACGATTAATAAAACAATTCCCAGAAAAATCATCAATCTTATAGCCAGTAATTCCTAGATAATGGTATTTTTCTGCAATTTTGGAACAATCGGCGACCGAAACGGCCACTTCTGTCAATTTGTCAAATCCGCTTAAAATGCGATTGAAAGGCTGTAACTGAATGGCATCTCCGAACAATTGATTCACCCTCTTCAAAACACTTGTTTTGTCTATCATAACACATTTCATTTTTTTGAAAAATAAAAAAATAACAAAGAGCCCTTAAAATCAAGGCCCTTTGTTATTACTATTATTCTTCGTCTAAGTTAACATTATGATAAATGTTTTGGACATCTTCTAAATCATCTAAAACGCCAATCATTTTTTCAAATTTCTCTAAGTCATCTCCAGAAAGTGTCACTTCATTTTGTGGAATCATTTGCATTTCAGCGATGGTAAAATTCGTAATTCCTTTTTCATTCAATGCTTCTTGGATGCTATGAAAATCTTCAGGTTCGCCATAAACAAATATTTGATCTTCTTCAGCTGCTACATCTCGAACATCAATTTCTTTTTCCATCAAATATTCAAGAATTTCATCTGCATCTTCCCCAGCAAATCCAAATAGCGCTGTGTTATCAAACATATAAGAAACAGCCCCAGAAACGCCCATATTTCCTCCATTTTTTCCAAACGCTGCTCGAACATCCGCAGCGGTCCGATTGACATTATTTGTTAATGTATCCACGATGACCATTGACCCATTTGGTCCAAATCCCTCATAGCGTAGTTCTGAAAACTGCTCATCTCCTGAACCCTTTGCTTTTTCAATTGCTCGATCAATGATATGTTTTGGTACATTATATGTTTTCGCACGTTCAATAACAAATCTCAATTTTTGGTTGGCATGAGGATCAGGATCACCAGATTTCGCTGCCGCATAGATTTCAATACCAAACTTGGCATATATTTTACTATTGTTCGCGTCTTTCGCAGTCTTTTTTGCTACGATATTTGCCCATTTACGACCCATATTTTCACTTCGCTTTCAGTTTTTTCGTTCCATTTTAGGAAAACGTCGTTCCTATTATACTTGGCTTATGTCCACTTGTGAAGCATTTTGTTAGGATTTATCAATCAAATACGCATAGCGCCCAAAATTTTGTTCTTTTATTTGGGGATTCAAAAGTTGGTATAAACGATCAGCCTTTAATGTCATTGGATAAATTTCTGCTTCTTTTTTGGCAAAACGTGCAACAACAGGTTTTTTTTGAATCAGTTTACTTGCCAAAAATGCCTGTCCTTTTTTATTGTAGGCTAGCGGTCGGATAGCCGTTTGTTGCCATTGTGTTGCCATTTGTTCCTCTGAAATATTTAACAACGTGTATAAACAAAGTCTTTGAATTCTCGGTTTTACGTAGCGCTTGGATATGGTCTTAGAAATAAACTCTGAAAAGCTATGGCTTTCATTGGCTTTTTTTTTCATTCGATACTCCATACCATTAACCATCTGATACACTTGCTGTAGTTGGAAAATACTATCCATTTGTAAACGGTATTTCAAAAAAGGCCAAATTTCTTCCCAGTCAATGAAAGGCTCACTTGCAAGCAAATCCGCTGTTTGCATCGAAACAAACTCGTGAATGTTTTGCCCTTTTCGGATTGCTTGTCGAATGGCAGTTGCGCTTGCAATCGTTCCTTGCAGATCCGTAGAATGATAACTTGCTGTTTTTCTTGCAACTGAAACGAGTTTCATTGGTTCACGCAATTCTGCGTTTTCCTTTGCATAACTTAATGCTAACATGTGATTTGGTTGATTTTCTTCAAATTGAATATCTGGCAGATTTTCCGATAGACTAATCATCATTTTTTGTGCGTAAGATAGACGTTGATCCGTTAGTTTTTTTAGTGTTTCATTTATCTTGAGTTGGTTTTCAAGATACTGTTGTCCAAACTGTTGATAGTCAAAATCATCCCCGTAATCCGAACCAAAACATAAGCTAGTGCATTGCAAATCTGAAAGAATTTTTACCGCCCCTTTCGCAAAAAAATCAGCTGATTGTACAGCCCATTCAAATGGCAATTCGACAACTAAATCCACTCCATTCGCGACTGCAGCTTGTGCCCGGTGCCACTTGTCAATGATTGCAGGTTCCCCTCTTTGAAGAAAATTTCCTGACATAACTGCAACAATAACATCCGCTTGCGTTTGCTCTCGAGCCCTTTGCACGTGATAGGCATGACCATTATGAAAAGGATTGTATTCAGCAACAATGCCACAAATTTTCACCGTTTTCCCTCCTCATTGAAATACATTTCAAAAAAGCTGAACCCAAGCGTTCAGCTAAACATGACTAATTCTTTTTCTCTAAAACATTATTTTTGGCAAACAAAAAACCAACGTCGACTTTTTTCATTGGGTTCACTGTCGATAAAATCCGCATAGACCTCAATTGAAGAAAAGCCTGCATTTTCAAGCATGCGAAGATAAGTTTCCAATTCATAGGTTCGTTCTTTATGCAATTCGTCCACACGATCAAACTTGCCATCTTCATTTTGAACAAAGAAAGTCAGAAAATGTTCGATACTATGTAATGCATCGCCTTCATAACTGTCCCATAAAAATGCAAAATCATCCGTTTGATAATGATAGCTATAATTGGGAAAAACTTCATCTACTTGATAGATAGAATGAACATCAAATAGAAACCGTCCTTGATCAGCCAAAATTTGATACACCCCATCGAAAACTTGCTGAACTTCCTCTTCTTTTTTCATGTAGCAAAGAGAGTCAGAGAAACAAGTAATGGCCTGATAGCTACCGACATTGGTTAAATCGAGCATGTCTCCTTCAACAAATTGGATTGTCACTTCTTGCTCAATGGCTCGTTGCGATGCAATCATCAACATTTCTTCCGATAAATCCAAGGCAGTAACCTCATAGTGATGGCGAGCAAATTCAACAGCCAGGGCCCCTGTTCCACAAGCTAGTTCTAGAATTTGTTTGCGATTCCCTAAGTGTCTTTCTGCAAATTCAAACCATCGTTGATACAAATGGCTATCCATCACTTCATCATAAACAAATGCAAATGTTTCATAGGCCATTAGTCATCAATCCATTCAGTAATATTCAATAGTGGTGCATTAGACCAAAGTTTTTCCAAATTATAAAACGAGCGTTCCGAATGACTGAATACGTGCACAATAACATCTCCTAAATCGATTAAAATCCATTTAGCTGAATCTTTTCCTTCGATTTGTTTGATTTGTACGTTTGCTTCACTTTCCTTATCGATAATTGTATCCGCAATTGCTTGAATTTGACGCTCATTATTTCCTGAACAAATCATAAAGTAATCAGCCAGAAGCGAAACTTCTTTTACATTTAAAACCAAAATATCTTCTGCTCTTTTCGAATCAGCGGCTCTCACGGCTAATTCGACCATTTTTTCACTTGTAATCATAAATCCTCCTATATTACTGTGCTTTTGCAACCCAGCGATTATATGTTTCGATTGTTTTCGGGTAAATCTTGCTTTCTTTTTCAACTAAGAAAACAAGTGTATGCTTTGTTTCATAAGCAACTGCATCATCTAGATTAAGCATGGCAATTTCTCGTGCTTCTTTCACTCCAGGAAAGACTCTCCCCGGTTCAATGAAATCGGCAACATAAAGAACTTTATCCAATGGAGACATGTCTGCTGCCCCAGTTGTATGGACCGAGATTGCCTGAAAAATCTCTGGATCATCAATGCCAAGTTCTTTTTTTACAATATACGCACCCACAACGCCATGCCAAATTGCATTGTTCCATTCTTTTAAAGCTGGATCCAACTTTTCCTCATCAATCACTGCAAAAAAAGTATCGCGCGAGCGTTCTTTTGCATAATCATGCGTTAAAGCCGCAATACTTGCTTTCGTAGCGGAGACACCATATTTTTCAGCTAAAGCAATGGCTGCTTTTTCAACCCCAAGAACATGTCTAAAGCGTTTTTCACTTATTTGCATTTGTACTCGTTGGATCAAATCTTCACGGGCTGCTTCTGTGTAATCCGAAACGTAATCAATCAAGATAAAGACCTTCTTTTTCAATATATTTTTGGACATCTGCTGTTAGAAAATAATTAGTCGAGCAACCTTCTTTTACTTTTTTACGTATAAAACTGGAACTAATGTCAATCAATGGCACATCAATCCAGATAATGGGATAAGGTGACTCGGTTGGGTAACCCGAACGCTTCACTCCAACGAAACGAATCATCTGACTCAATTTTTCAATATTATACCATTTGGGTAAATAGGCAACCATATCTCCGCCAATAATAAAATAGTAGTCCGTATCAGGATTCATTTCGATTAAAGTTTTCATCGTCTCGTAGGTATAACTTTTGCCCCCTCGAACCAACTCAATTGTCTCAATTTCCAGTAAAGGGTTGGTTTGAATGGCCAACTCAATCATTTTTTGCCGATGTATTCCAGCAATAGTGTCTTTTTGATCAATATGTGGTGGTTCACTTTCAGGCATCAGATAAACCTTATCTAACCCTAGTGCATGCCCAACTTGATCAGCAAGCGTCAAATGGGCAAGATGAATAGGATTAAAATTGCCACCTAATATCCCAACCTGTTTCCTTTGAGATTGATTAGGTGAAAAAGGAAGTGTCTGAATTTGATTATTTTTTTCCAAGCGTACAGTCATTGTAAGTCCCCCTACAGTTTTGTTAGCTCGCTTGAAAAGACTTGGTTTTTCTGTTTTGAAGAAGCCTTATAAACGACCAAAACACGGCCAATAATTTGGACAACGGAACAGCCAACCTTCTCTTCAAGGACTTCAGCAACCTCACTTGCCTCTTCGTCTGTATTTTGCAAGAGTGATATTTTCAATAACTCTCTTTTTTCAAGTGCTTCACCTATTTGAATCAGCATAGCATCGTTTATACCACCTTTCCCAATCTGAAAGATAGGGTTTAGATGATGTGCTTTGCTACGTAAAAATCTTTTTTGCTTTCCAGTTAAATTCATAATAATCTCCCTTTAAATCAATGCTTTGCGAATTTCAACGCTGACGCCTTTTGGTGCCCAACCTGCGATGACTCCAGGCTTAGTAATCGTAATCCATCCCAAACCGGCAAACACAAGATCCGATCGTTCCTTAATTGAGAATTCAAAACGTACCAGCTCAGGAAAATCGGCAAGTTCTTCGGTTGTCGGCGGTTGCAAAAGTTCCCCTACATGTTTTTGATAAAATGAATCGGCATTGTCTAATTTTGTCCGATGAATCAATAGCTCATTAGCCAAATAAACAGTAAACGAGCTCTTTTCTCCTTGAATAAAATCAAACCGCGCAATCCCTCCAAAAAATAAGGTTTGCCTTGGTTGCAATTGGTAGGTTTTGGGTTTAATTTCCTTTTGTGGTGCAACTAATTTCAGATCTTTTTTCCCTAGATAGTGAGCCATTTGATGCCGATGAATAATCCCAGGGGTATCAATCATTACCGCACCATCATCTAAAGGAATTTCAATTTTATCCAACGTTGTACCAGGAAAACGAGAAGTGGTGATTAATTCTTTGACGCCAGTAGCTTGCTTGATAATTTGATTAATCAATGTTGATTTTCCAACATTCGTCACTCCGACAATATAGACATCCCGTCCTTTGCGATACTGCTCAATAATTGTTAATAATTGCGCAATATCTTGACTCTTTTTCGCACTAGTCAAAAGAACTTCAATTGGCCTTAAGCCTTGTTCAAAAGCTCTTTCTTTCATCCATTGAATCATTTTCGGCTTCTTTAGTGATTTAGGAAGAACATCTACTTTGTTGCCAACCATGATAATTGGATTGTCACCCACAAATCGGTGCAAACCAGGAATCAATGAGCCGTTGAAATCAAAAATATCGACTACATTGACAATTAAAGCATCGGTTTTGCCAATTTCGTTTAGTAATTGCAAAAAGTCATTATCCGTCAAGGCAACATCTTGGATTTCATTATAATGCCGTAACCGAAAACACCGTTGACAATATAATTCCTCATTCGCTAGCCCTTTTTCAAACGCAGCCTGAGGAGTATAACCAATTTTATCTGAGTCTGTGGTTTGAATTTCTACGCCACATCCTATACAATGCCAATGCTCGTTCATTTTATTTCTCCTTGCCATATCATATCAGGATTCTTTTTTTGTAAATAGCTCATAATTCTACGTTCACAAAAACGATTAAATTGAGTTTTCCAACTATCGGTTTGGACAATTGGCTTTACCAGAATACTACGAATGCCCACACGATGGGCAGCCCGAATATCTGTCATAATTTGGTCACCAACCATAACTACTTCATCTTTAGACAAGTCTAGCCGATGAACGCCTTCGCGAATGCCTTTTCCCAAAGGTTTCAGCGCGCGTGCAACAAAATCAACCTCAAACTTATCGACAGCCAGACGTACACGATGATGATTATTATTGGAAATAACGATAACAGGAATGCCGGCTTCTTGTAGGTTTTTTAGCCAGTTTTTCAATTCATCGGTTCCATCAGGATTGTTCCATGCAATTAGTGTATTATCTAAATCCGTCAGCACCCCTTTAATTCCATGCTTTGCTAATTGCTCAGGTGTGATTTGATAGATGGCATCTACCATCCAGGTTGGTTTAAATTTTGAAAACATATATACTCCTCTATCCAAAAAATGAAGGAGTACAACTGTACTCCTCATTGATTGATTATACATGATTTTTTGTTAAAATAAAAGATTTCAAGAGGATGAGCCAAGCTGAATGGTTGGATGGAGAAATTCAAATGCACCCGCACTCTCTAATTCATACCCTAACTGAAATAACAAATCTTCCCGCCCTTTGGCTGATTGCAATTGAATACCAAGTGGTAAGCCTTCTTTGGAACGTCCTACTGGTAAGCTAATGGCCGGCTGACCTGTTAGATTCGCTAGTTGAGTATAAGGCGTCAAATGCAAACTTTTTTCAAACATTTGATATACCACTTCCTCCGTTTGCGAAAAAGGAAGATCAGCAATGACCTGCAATTGGTTTCTTATTGCATCACTTTGCAAATCATCTGTCAGTTTTGGTGCAATCGTTGTCGAGGTTGGGGATAATAAAACATCATACTTTTGGAAGAAAGTCTCCATTTGAACGGCTGCTTTATCCCAGACATTTAGGGATTCCACATAGTCTGCTGCATACATTTTCTTACCAGATTGATAAATGCCCCAAGTCATAAGTTCCATATCCTCAATTGTCAGTTTTCGATTGAACTGCTTTTCAACAGATGCAAACATTGCTGCCGTATCAGCACCATTCATGCGATAATAGGCCTGAATCAATTGTTTTCCATCAATCGGATAACTTATTTCATCTACTTCATGTTTGTTTTGAATAAGAAGATCAATTGTTTTTTGGACAGTCTGCTTTGCATCTTCACTTACCCTATTGCCGATTGGTGAAGCAGTAAAAAAACCAATTTTTAATTTTTTCCCACTGGTTGCTTGGTTTTGTGACCATTCTGCATAAGGTGCTTGGTAAGGGGATTGATTTGTTTTATCCCGTAAAGCATAGAATAGTTTTTCTGTGTCACGCATGGAACGAGTTAACGCAAAACTAACAGAAGCACCTTGCCACGATCGATAGTCACCTGGCCCAACTGGCATCACCCCTCGACTAGGTTTTAATCCAATTAACCCAGTAAAAGAAGCGGGAATTCGTATTGATCCCCCACCATCACTGGCAGTAGCTATCGGAAACATTCCTGAGGCAACCGCCGCTGCTGCACCACCACTTGATCCACCAGGTGAATAACTTAGATTCCAAGGATTCTTAGTTTCTCCATATAGTTGGGGATCCGTCACATTCTTAAACCCAAACTCTGGTGCATTGGTTTGCCCTAGAGGGACAAAGCCAAGTGTTTCCAATCTATTGACAAATTGACTGGTTGAATAAGAATGTACAGATTCGAATAATTTAGAACTTGCCGTTGCCGGCCAGCCTTTTTTCGTATGACCAAGCATCTTTAAGGGAATTGGTAACCCCGCAAAAGGGAGGGTTTCCCAGTCGGTATCCATTAGTTGTTTCTTATATTCTTCTCCATCATATGTAACCAAGGAATTGAGTAGGGGATTTTGCACTGCAATGGTTTTACCCCATTCATCAATCAGTTCATTGTGACTGATTTTTTTTGTTTTAAGCAAATTTACCCATGATAATGTATCGTACATACGTTCACCTTTCTAAAAAAACCATTGAAAAATTTAAAGCGTTATCATCTATTCTGACCAAGGGAGCTCAATTGATAGATTTTGTTGAAATTGCTTTGCTTCTTTCCTCTCAAGCACTTTTTTCTCCCGTCTTTGTTCATATCCCTCACAAACTGCTTTTTCTTCAGCACTTTCTGGAACAACAAACGGTACTTGAAAATTTGGATCTTCATTCATAAACGAAACAATCGCCACATAAGTAATAAAGCAGCTGGCCGCTAAATAGCGTTCCCCTGTAACTAAATCCTCACCGATTACTTTGACAAAGACCTCCATTGAACGGTGATGGACACCAGAAATAAAACTTTCCACACAACAAGAATGATTGGCATGCAAAGGATGTAGAAAATTTAAATGGTCAACAGATGCCGTTACTGCACCTCTTCGACAATGGCGCGAGACCGAAATAGATGCCGCATCATCAATATATGTCATCAATTTACCACCAAATAGATACCCAAAAGGATTTAGATCAAAAGGAAAGACCCGATGTGTTTGAATAACTTTTGATTCTTTACAATATTTTGTTTCCAATTCTTCCACCTCTTACGTTCAGTATAGCATAGTCCCTCTCATGTAATGTAGTGAAAAAAGCTCTAAAACTAGTTTTTTACTAGCTTCAGAGCTTTGCTTGTGCGAAAGTATTCTTTAACGAACTTTCACAAATCCTTTTCCTAATTTATTTTCCCATAACTTCAATAATTGAGAAGTCACAAACGTCATAAAGAAATAAATAATTGCTGCCACATAGAGTGGTTTTAAGGGAATGAACGAAGAGGTAATAACAATCTGTGCACTGTTCATTAACTCATAGATACCTAATGTAGATAATAAAGAGGAATCTTTTATTAAAACGATAAATTCATTTCCCAAAGCCGGCAAAATATTTCTTAGTGCTTGCGGAAAAACGATGAAGCGCATTGTTTGTGAACCATTCATCCCTAAAGAGCGAGCTGCTTCAAACTGTCCACTACTGACCGCATTGATTCCTGCACGAACAATTTCAGCTACGTATGCTCCTGAGTTCATCGACAATGCCAAAATTCCTGGAAATAAGCGACTGAAATCGATTTGTAAGACACCAATGGTAATTGGCGGTAGTGTCACTACTTGGTGAAATAACCCATTGGCAATTAAAATTTGTACTAACATTGGTGTTCCACGAAAAATAGCGATATACGTGGATGCAACCCATTTTAAAGGAGCAAGTGAGGAGCGCTTCATCAAGGCCAATAAGATACCAAAGAAAGTTCCAAAAAATATTGTAATGATTGAAATCATTAATGTAATCACTGACCCTGAAACAAAGTAGGAATAATACTCCTTTAAAAATGAATAATCCATATGCTACCCTCTTCTCTTATTTTGATGCATTTTCGTTTGCTAAATCGGTATTTTTTTGTACATATTCTTTAATTGTTCCATCTTCAATCATTTTTTTCAAAATGGTGTCTATTTTTTCCGTCAACTTGGTACTTCCTTTTGGTAAAGCAATGGCGTATGCATCTCCCTCAGATGTTTCTAACTTGGCATCAGCAATCGCTAAATCATCATTTTGCGCCACATAAGATTTTGCTACGGCACTCTCAACCACTGCAGCATCAATCGAATTTTGTTTTAGCTCAACCATCAAATTGGGGACCTTTGCTAAAGAAACAATTTGGGAATCTGGCAATTGATCTTTGACAATGGATTCTTGAATGGAACCTTTTTGTGCACCAACTTTTTTATTTGCTAAGCTATCAAGAGTCGTATATTTGTTCGTATTTGCTTTATTGACTACCACCAATTGTTCTGGTGAAAAATAATTGACTGAGAAATTAAAAGTTTTCTTTCGTTTATCTGTTGCAGAAATACCAGAAACAGCAATGTCAACTTGACCTTGTTCCAAAGAGGCTAAGACTGCATTAAAGTCCATATCGACATATTCAACCTTTACCCCAAGTTCCTTGCCAATTGCATTCATCATATCAATATCAGCACCCACAATTTGATCTTTGCCATTGACCATTGCATGAAATTCAAAGGGCGCAAAGTCTGCGGATGTCCCGACCTTTATGATTCCAGCTTTTTCAATTTTACTCCACTGATCAGCTGCATCTGTCGTTTTTGATTCTCCGGATGAACTTGATGTACCCGATTTCGATGATGAGCCACAAGCTCCTAAAATAAAAATCGAAGCAATTCCTACTAAACTTAATAATCCCTTTTTCATTTTGTTCTCCCCTTTTATTTTTATGCAATAATTTTAATATTTTTTAATATATATGCATATTATCATAAAATAAAAGGAAAATAAAGCATATTTTAAATTTTTTTTGGTATTATATACATATTTATTCAAAAAAAGATTTATGAGGAAAGAATTCCTTTCCTCATAAATCTTTTTAATAATGATTAATAATTTCTGAAACGCTCGTATCTTTTTTCAATGCGAAGGTCATCATCCACTGCCATTAATTCGTTTAATTTACGTAGAATATCACTTTTCAACCGTTGCATAATTTCTGTTGAAGATAAGGGACGTCCACGAAATGTTTCAGGGATTACACGTTCAACTATGCCCATTTCTTTTAGTTCTTTGGCCGTTATTTTCATTAATTGCGCTGCTTCATTCGCTCGTTTGCCATCTTTCCATAAAATGGAAGCAAATCCTTCAGGAGACAAAATTGCATAAATGGAATGTTCCAACATCCAAACCTCATCTGCAAGAGCAAGTGCTAAGGCTCCCCCACTACCACCTTCACCAATGATAATTGAAAGAATTGGGATATGTAAATCGGACATTTCTAATAAGTTGCGGGCAATTGCTTCCCCCTCACCACGCTCTTCGGCTCCAATGCCGCAGAATGCTCCAGCCGTATTAATCAACGTAATAATCGGGCGTTGGAATTTTTCAGCTTGCTTCATCAATCTCAAGGCTTTACGATAGCCTTCGGGATGGGGAGAACCAAAGTTTCTTCTGAGATTTTCCGTTAGATTTTTCCCTTTTTGGATACCAATAATTGTCACCGGTTTTCCAGCTATAAAAGCAATCCCACCAATGATTGCCTCATCATCGCCATATAGTCGATCACCATGAAATTCTTGAAACCCATCTGAGATTTGGTGAATTATTTCTAAGGATGTCATTCTCTCTTTGTCTCGGGCTAGCGCCACAATTTCATAGGCTTGTTTTTCCATACCTACCAAGCCCCCTTCTGATGCATTCGCAGCAATTCAGATAGTTTTGTTTTGATTTCTAATCTTGGGACAATCTGATCAATAAAGCCGTGCTTTAATAAAAATTCCGCTTTTTGAAAATCTTCTGGTAGTTCTTGTTTGATTGTTTGTTCAATGACTCGTCTACCCGCAAAGCCAATTAGAGCTTGAGGCTCTGCTAAGATAATGTCACCTTCCATCGCAAAACTGGCGGTCACTCCACCGGTTGTGGGATCTGTCAGGAACGCAATATACAGCAATCCTTCATTACTATGACGCTTGACGGCTGCTGAGATCTTAGCCATCTGCATCAATGAAAAAATCCCTTCTTGCATGCGTGCACCTCCAGAAGCTGTAAAAAGGACTACAGGCAGTTTTTCACTTGTTGCACGCTCAAATAGGCGTGTAATTTTTTCTCCGACCACAGTCCCCATGCTTCCCATGATAAAATGTGAGTCCATAATACCAATTGCTAGCGGTTGTTGATCAATCATTGCTTTTCCTGTCAACACCGCTTCATTCAAGTGTGTCTGTTCTTGCGCTTTGGCAATTTTCTCAAGGTACCCAGGAAAATGCAATGGATCTTCAGTTGCAAGGGACTCATTCCATTCTTCAAAACTTTGACTGTCAATCACTAATGCTAATCTTTCCCATGCACGTATGCGAAAGTTATAACCACAATTGGGGCAGACCTTTTCAACCCCCATTTCTTTTGTATACAAGATATGTTTGCAACTTGGACATTTCGCCCACATGTTATCAGGAACGGTAGGTTCATGATTGGTTGGTTGATTTCTATTTGGCGAGATTCGAATATAGTCTTTTTTCTTCTTGAATAATGCCATTACGCTTCACCTCTAATCTTCAGCTTGCCAATTCGGTAAAAAATCTTCTTGTAAAAAAGCAGTTGTGTAGTCTCCTGCTATAATATTGGGATGACTGATCAAATCCATTTGAAATTCCGCATTGGTTTGAACGCCATCTGTAATTAGCTCGCCCAGCGCTCGTTGCATTTTCATTAAGGCCTCGAATCTCGTTTCTCCATGAACAATGATTTTTGCAATCATCGAATCATAAAATGGAGGGATTGTATAACCCGAATACATCGCACTATCAACACGTAACCCCATTCCCCCACTTGGTAGCAATAAATTGGTTATTTTGCCTGGAGAAGGAGCAAAATGAAAGGCAGGATTTTCCGCATTGATTCGACATTCTATAGCATGACCTGAAAAGTGAATAGCCGCTTGTTGCAAATTTAATGGTTGCCCATCCGCAATTTCAATTTGTTTCTTAACAATATCAATGCCCGTGACCATTTCTGTCACAGGGTGTTCGACCTGTATGCGAGTATTCATTTCCATAAAATAGAAATTGCCTTGTTCGTCTCGTAAAAATTCAATGGTTCCAGCATTTTGGTATTGAACCGCTTGGGCTGCTCTGACTGCTAGCTCTCCAACATATGCGCGATCATTCGCAGAGAGTGCTATCGAAGGAGATTCTTCCAGAACTTTTTGATTGTTTCGTTGTAACGAACAATCCCGTTCACCCAAATGAATGATGGAACCGAACTCATCTCCTAATATTTGAACTTCAATATGTCGTGCTGGGTAAATAATTTTTTCCATATACATATCGCCATTCCCAAAGGCCGCTCGTGCTTCTTGTTGAGCGGATGAAAACAAGTTTGCTAATTCTGAGGAATTTGGAACTTTTCGAATTCCTTTTCCTCCCCCGCCGGCAGCAGCCTTTAACATCACCGGATAACCAATCTCTTCTGCCAAATTAAGAGCTTCTTCAACCGTGTTTAAAACACCATGAGAACCAGGAATCACTGGTACATCGGCCTCAATCATCAGTTGACGCGCATGAATTTTATTTCCCATTTCATCAATTGTATGACTATTAGGGCCGATAAATTTTATCTGACACTCCTCACACATTTCAGCAAAACGACTATTTTCAGATAAAAATCCAAAACCCGGATGAATGGCTTCTGCTTTCGTAACAATCGCCGCACTTAAAATTTGTTGTACATTTAAGTACGAGTCTGTTGCTTTGGCGGGACCAATACAAATTGCTTCATCAGCTAATTCTGTATGAAATGCTTCACGGTCAGCCTCCGAGTAAACAGCGACCGTTCGAATGCCTAATTCTCGACAAGCTCGAATGATTCGAACAGCAATTTCTCCGCGATTTGCAATCAATATTTTTGAAAACATGTATTCACCTATCCAATCATAAAAGTTAGCTCTGCTTCTGCTACTTTTTTTCCATCAACTTTGGCAATTCCTTTGCCTACCCCTGCGTTGGCTTTTATTTTTACAATCTCAACTTCTAAAAATAATGTATCACCAGGAGTCACTTTTTGGCGAAATTTGGCTTTATCAATCCCGCCAAAGTAAGCCGTCTTCCCTTTAAAATTAGCCATCGATAATAAAGCAATAGCACCAGCTTGAGCCATTGCTTCCAATATTAAAACTCCAGGCATCACCGGTTCGTGGGGAAAATGGCCTTGAAAAAAAGGCTCATTGATCGTAACATTTTTTTTGGCAATGATCCGTTCACCAACAATTAATTCCTCCACTCGATCGATGAATAGCATTGGATATCGGTGAGGAAGAATCTCTTTAATTTCATTAATTGATAGACTTGTCATAGACTAGTTCTCCTTTATTTGAATCAAGGGTTGCCCAAATTCAACTACTTCTTCATTTTCAACTAAAATGGCAGTTATCTCTCCATTTACGTCACTAACAATTTCATTCATCACTTTCATTGCCTCAATAATACAAAGAATTTCACCCGCTTTTACCTGCTCCCCAACCTGTTTGAAAACAGCTTTATCCGGGCTAGGTTTTAAATAAACTACACCAACCAACGGCGAAGAAATAACGTGGCCTTCACTGTCAATAATGGTTGGCTCATCATCCATTTCAACCTGAGTAAGAATCGAGGTTTCTAAATTGTTAGCCGGTACCACGGACGAATTTTTCACTTCCAAATGAGGCAATCCTTCTGTTTGACTGGCTAATCCGCATTGTTGATTTTTATTTAAATACAATTCAAATTGTTGATCTTTTAAGCGAAATTCAGTCAATTCTGATTGATTAATCATGGTAACTATTTCTTTTATCTCTGAGAAGTTCATTCTGCAGCTCCCCATTTCTTCATCAAAATAACGGCATTATGTCCCCCAAATCCCAAAGAATCACTTAAAGCATAGTCAAAGTTTGCCTCGATACTCGTGTTTTTGACCACATTTAATTCAATGGCTGGATCTTGTTCTTCTATATTAATATTTGGTGGAATAAATTGATGTTGTAAGGCAAGTAGTGTGGCAATCGCTTCAACCCCACCTGCAGCACCTAATAAATGACCAGTCATGGACTTAGTACTACTAACATACGTGTTCATGTAGGAGTCACCCAAACCATATTGGATAGCTGTGGCCTCCGCACCATCATTTGTTGGTGTACTGGTTCCATGAGCATTAATATACCCCACTTGCTCTGGTTGAATCTTCGCTTCTGAAATGGCTTGTTGAATTGCTTTGCCCGCACCGGATCCATCTGGATTGGGTGCAGTCATATGGTATGCATCACAAGTCGCACCATAACCGACTACCTCTGCTAAAATAGTAGCACCTCGTTTTTGTGCATGCTCCAAAGATTCCATTAAGACCACACCGGCACCTTCACCCATAACAAAGCCACTTCTCTCTTTATCAAATGGAATGGATGCTCGATTTGGATCTTCAGCCGTAGTCAAGGCTGTTAAAGAAGCAAAGCCAGCAATTCCAATTTCGCAAATCGTGGCCTCAGCCCCACCTGCTAGAATGAAATCTGAATACCCGTGCTTTATATTACGAAATGCTTCTCCAATTGCATTCGTTCCAGTCGCACAAGCCGTGACAGGTGAATAGCAAACACCTTTGGCACCAACACGCATCGCGATGTTTCCTGAAACCATATTTACAATAGAAAGTGGAACAAACATTGGTGACACTCGTTGTGGTCCTTTGGCATTCATTCGTGTCACTTGATCTTGGATAGTTGGTAATCCACCAATACCAGAACCAATAATCACACCAAATCGATCAGCATCCACTTGCTCTGCTTGAAAATTAGCCATTTTTAGTGCATCTAATGCAGCATGGATGCCATAAATTGAGAACATTTCCATTCGTTTTGCATCTTTTTTTGTAAAATACTTCTCTAAAGGAAAATCTTTCACTTCTCCAGCTACATGTATTCCTGTACCTTCTGCAGCGAATTTGGTGATTGGACCAATCCCATTGGTTCCTTCTTTTAAACTAGTCAAAAAAGAGTCTGCATCATTTCCAATTGGAGAAACGACTCCAAATCCTGTAATTACTACTCGATTCATTTTTTTCCTCCTTTAATCATGCATAACCAAGCCACCGTCAACATTCACGACTTGACCGGTAATATAGGGACTCTTGGCTAAAAATACGGCTGTTTGAGCAACATCTGTAACCGTTCCAAACGATTGCAAAGGAATGGTTTGGCTAACTTGCTGTTTTACTTTTTCAGAAAGAACATCCGTCATGTCCGTTTGAATAAAGCCAGGAGCGATTGCATTACACGTAATTCCTCGAGTCGCGACCTCTCGCGCGACGGTTTTGGTAAAACCAATCACGCCAGCTTTACTTGCAGCATAGTTTGCTTGACCAACGTTCCCTATTAACCCAGAGACACTCGAAAGATTGATAATTCTTCCCATCCGTTGCTTCATCATTTTTTTAACTATTAATTGCGTCATATTGAATGTGCCGATAAGATTAATTTTGATGACCTCTTCGAAATCAGCTGGTGTCATTCTTAACAGTAGTTTGTCATTGGTGATGCCAGCGTTATTGACCAAGACAGCTATATCACCCAATTCTTGTTCCGCTCTTGCTATCATTTCTTGGGCATACTCATATTGAGAGATATCTCCACTCACCGCAATGCATTTTACGCCATACGAAGAAAAAGAAGCCACTAATTCTTGTGCAATTTCTTTTCGTCCATTTAAAATGATATTCATTCCTTCTTGCGCAAAAGCTTGCGCAATCGCCAACCCAATTCCTCTAGAACTACCAGTAATAAATGCTGTTTTTCCCTTTAGTTTCATCGCTTCCCCCTATTGACAATTTGCCAATGTCTCTTTCAGTGTTGGTATATCTTCGATATGATTCGTTGCAAGTGTCTTATCTATTTTTTTCATAAACCCGGTTAGTACTTTCCCCGGACCAATTTCGATAAATCTTGTGACGCCCAAGTCCCTCAAAGTATGAATGCTATCGTAAAATTTGACGGGTGACATCACTTGACGTTCCAGTAAATTGACAACTTCATTGTCTTGCATCACCTGAGCAGTTGTGTTTGCAACGACAGGAATTTTCATATTGGAAAATGGCACGTTTGCCAATTCTTTCCCTAATTGAAGGGCTGCCTTTTTTAGTAATGGTGTATGAAAAGGTCCACTTACATTAAGTGCTATGCATCTTCTTACACCAAGATCATGTAAATACTTCACCACTTCATCAACAGCTTCGGTTTCTCCACCGATGACTATTTGTTGTGGTGTATTGTAATTAGCAGGGGCAACTATTTTTCCAGTTTCACTCGCAATTTTCTGACAAGAATCCTCAATTACTTTGGAATCTGCATTCATGATTGCCACCATTTTCCCGGTTCCATGAGGAGCACATTCAGCCATATATTTGCCTCTTTTTGAAACAAGTTTCACTGCATTTGAAAAGCTGAGCGCTTCACTTGCCACTAATGCTGTATATTCTCCTAGACTTAATCCCGCAACTGCTTCGGCAACGAGACCTTCTGCTTTTACAACCGTCAAGATTGCCGTACTAACCGTTAGAATGGCTGGCTGCGTATATTCGGTCAAATTTAACTGCTGATTTTTTTCAAAACATAGCTTGGCCATATCGTATCCTAGGCAGTCACTTGCTTCAGTGAACACATCACGAGCAACTTTAAAATGATTGTGGATTTCTTGTCCCATTCCAGTATATTGTGACCCCTGGCCACTAAATAAAAAAGCAGTCTTCATGTATCTAATCCTTTCTAAAAAGAAAAGCTAGGCTTTCGCCCAGCCTCTAAGTATTATGCTTGTTGGTTTTCTACATATTTAACTAAATCCTCAACTGTTTTGATTCCATCTTCTGTTTCGATTTTCACATCGAATTCATCTTCAATTTCATTGATAATTTGGAATAAGTCAAGACTATCTGCTTCTAAGTCTTCTTGAATATTCGTCGTTAATTTAATTTCTTCTTTCTCTTTTCCTAATTCTTCTGCCACAATTTCTTGAATTTTTTCGAATACCATTTATCCATTCCTCCATAAATTTCATTTTTATAGTTAGACCTGAAGCAAAAGATTCCCCCAGGTTAATCCACCACCAAATCCGGTCATCATAATTCTTTGTTGACTGCCAAGAACAATGGTTCCATCCGTTACAGCTTCATCCAACAACAAAGGAATTGTAGCTGCTGATGTATTTCCATATTTTTGCATATTTTGCAAAAACTTTTCTCTGGATATATTCAGTTTTCTTGAAAAAATATCCAATATTCTCACATTTGCTTGATGAAGTAAGAAATAATCGACCGGTGTTTGTTCATCTTGCATCAAATTTCTAACCGAGCGCACAACTGTACGTGTAGCAAAATCAAAAATCGCTCTTCCTTCCATCTGTAAAGGATGAATGGCTTTTGGTTTGTTCGACAATGGATCTGCCTCAACAAAACCTGAAGTAAGTGCTTGTCCCAACAAACCATCCGAACAAAGCGATTCGTTTAAAATCATCGGTTCTTCTGAAGCTTCAAGCAACACGCCAGCAGCTGCATCACCGAATAAAACCGCAGTTGAACGATCTTCCCAATCAAGCATCTTAGTCAATACTTCTCCGCCAATAACTAGACCACAATTCGCACCTGTTTGAATCAGTTTGTTGCCCAGAGACAAGGCATAGACAAAACCTGTGCAGGCCACACTAATGTCAAATGCAAACGCATTTGCTGCCCCAAGTGATCCTTGAACAATACAAGCAACCGATGGCGTATGGAAATCAGGTGTCATCGTAGCCACTATAATAAAGTCAAGCTCCTCACTCGGTTTATTGGCTTTTTTTAATAATGATTTAGCTACATGAAGGCACAAATCCGAAGTGTTCTCATTTACAGCCATATGCCTTTCTTTGATGCCTGTACGACTATAAATCCATTCGTCACTTGTATCCATTATTTTTGTTAAATCGGTATTTGTAACTATTTTAGGCGGAACGTAACTAGCAGTTGTCGTAATCCGTCCATAACTAACCATCTCATCCACTCACTTGTATTCTTGCAAAAAGTTATGCAAATTATCTAGCGCTTTAAGTAACGCCGAAGATTGTTCTCCATCCATCCCATGAATGACCGCTTTAATCATCTCACGATGAAAATGCTGATGAACACGAAAAATCAATTTCCCTTTTTTTGTCAAACCTAATTTAACAACGCGTCGATCGTCCTCACTTCGAATTCGTTCGACGTATCCTTTTTTTACTAAACGATTGATTGCAATGGTCAACGTGCCAACGGTAATCGACAATTCATTTGCCACTTCCGTTGTCGTTTTCTTTTTGTACATCCCAATGGCTTCAATGGTGTGCATTTCAGTTATGGATAAGTCCTTGAATTGCGATTTTTTTAATTCCGACTCTTCAATCACTAAAATATCATTGAATACTTCTACTAATAAATTGTTAATCTCTTCAAAATTTTGTTCCATAATGTGCCCACCCGGATAGTTTGATTGTCAAATGATTTGATAATCAAACTATAAATTAAGAAAAAAAAAAAAGCAAGTATAATTTTAAAAAAACTATATTTCCCTCTAAAAAAGCAGTTACTTCAATAAATTTTATATTAAAAAAATATTAAATTATTTTGATTATCAAATTATTTTACAAAAAAAAGAGCGAAATTGCTCTTTTTTAGTTACTGTATTAAGTCATAAATTTCCATTGCTACGATATCAACATTATCAAATTGATACGGTTGATTTGATTCTGCCTCTGTTAACTCAAATGTTTCAGTTGCGCGATCATATGTTACGGTACATTTTTCCACGCCATCTTTCTCAAAGCGTCGTACTTGAATTTCATTATCTTGGGCCTCAATCATGGCTTCAAGACGTTTGATAATAGCGACTAATTGCGAACTCTTCATTCGACAATCCTCCCCTTCCTCGTTTCTGTTACATTGTAACAGAAGCAGGTTTAACTTGCATTTGTTTTCAAGAAAAAAAATATCTTTTTAAGATTTTTTCTCATTATCCCACCATAGTTTTATTAGCGCCTGAGTGCCATCATTTTCATATCCCTTGTCAGCTAATTGTTCATACAGTTTCGTTGCTAGCGCTGTACTAGGTAAATCTATGCTCATTGCTTTGGCTTCATCCAACGCTATTTTTAAGTCTTTAATAAAGTGTTTAACAAAAAAGCCGGCAGAATAATCTCGTTTTAGTATTCTCGGTCCATAATTCATCATCGACCAATTTTCTGCGCTACCACCACCCAATGTTTGGATTACTTTTGGTAAATCTAACCCTGCTGACTGAGCATAAACCAACATCTCCGTCATACCAGTCATCGTTCCGGCTATCATAATTTGATTGGCCATTTTTGTGTGTTGGCCTTTACCTGCACCGCCATGTAATGCAAATGTTTTTCCTATTATTTCAAAAAAAGGAACTACTTTTTCATAGACTTCTTCCTCTCCACCTACCATTACAGTTAAAGTTGCATTTTTTGCCCCAAGATCACCACCTGAAACCGGTGCATCTAAACTAGCTGCACCAACTTTTTTCGCTTCAGTATAAATCTTTTTTGCAAGCGCAGGCGTACTCGTAGTAAAATCAACTAAAATTTTTGCTAGCAATTCTGCCTGGAAGACACCTTTTTCACCAAAATAGATCTCCTCAACATCTCTAGGGTAGCCAACCATTGAAAATACATAGTCTACCTGATTGGCAAGTTCTTTTGGCGTTTCACACCAAATGGCTCCTTCATTAACTAAGTCATCTGTTTTCGATTTAGTCCGATTGTATACATATAATTGGTGACCAGCAGTCAGTAGATGTTGGGCCATCGCATGCCCCATGACTCCGATACCGATAAATCCAACTTTCATTTCGTTCCCTCCAATCAAAAATCACAAGTTTAGTATAAACTATCCTTGTGATTTTGTGCGAATATTTTATTCTGTCGATGATTTTTTTAAACTTGGCAACTTCATTTTCATTTTTTTCAAAATGACTTCTTCTTGTTTTTCTTCCCGTTCCATTTGATTCAAAGCAATTAAATCTTCATAAAATTCAATAATTGTTTTCCCAAATTTTTCTGCCGATATTTCATCCAATTTCTTTTTTAGAATTGTTGGGTCCATCGGGATTTGTTGGTCTATATAGTCAATTACTGCACGTGAAAAATTTTCATCATTTTTAAATGTTACTCCTAAACAATCATAGTCAATCAGATGATCTAAGTAATCGTTTCCTTCGACAATCAATTGCGTCCCTGCTGCCATCGCTTCCGTATAAGTCAGACCCTGTGTTTCTGATGTAGAGGTACTGACGAAAAAATCAGCCGCATGATAATAAATAGCTACTTTCTCATTTGGAATTTCACCAACAAAAATAACGAATTGCTCCATCCTTTTTTCTTTCACAAGATCTTCCAAATCATCGCGATAAGGTCCATTGCCGACAATAACCAAACGAACTTCTGGTTTCTCTTTAATAATGGCTGGTAATCCACTAATAATAGCTTGAATATTCTTTTCGTAGGATAAGCGGCTTAGGGATAATAACATAATTTGTTCATCCGTAATGCCTAGGATTGTGCGAGTTTCTTTGGACATTTCAGGCGTAATATCCGGCCGCTCAAACTTCTCGATTTCGATACCAGTAGGGATAATACGCATCGGAATTGATACACCGTATTTTTTTAGCGTTTTTATCACTCTCTCACTCGGACAAATAACCCCACTAGAATGGTTAACAAACAATCGAGAAAGATATTTCACGTGCGCTGGTCGCAAAACCTTCCCATTCGCAATATAATGCAAATAATCTTCATACATTGTGTGGTATGTATGAACAACTGGTATTTTTAATTTTTTTCCCACCATTTTCCCCAAAATACCTGCACCAAACTCGGTATGGGTATGAATAAGATCTAATTCCAGTTCTTTGGCAATCAGATAGGCATACCACATTCCTCTAACAACAACGCGCCGGTCTTTAAATGAAACAAAAGGTACACTCGGCATCCGAATTATTCCTTCATCAAATTTGGGCGCATTTGGGTCCGTCGTGGTAAATATATATACTTGATGTCCATGTTCTTCAAGTTGATCTTTTAACGTTTTAATGGACGTAGCTACCCCACTAACTTGTGGAAAATAGGTGTCAGTAAAGAAACCAATTTTCAAGAATAGCCCTCCTCTCTTACGAACGATATTTTTGATAAGTCTTTGTGTAATAGTCAAACCATAGCTTGGCAACCGCATCCTCTGAGTATTTTTGCGCAGCTTGCCGCGATGCCTTTTGCCAAGTTTGCAAATCGTTGGATGAAGATTGTAAGGCAGTTAGTTTGTCCTGCATTTCTTCTTTATCCTGACAACCAATATAAAAGTCTTTAATAACTGACTGATATAAATCTAGCTCCCGTACCATTACTGGTGTTCCACAATTAAAAGCTTCCAAAATACTCATAGGAAACAACTCGTTATAGGAAGGAAGTAAAAAGATGTTCGCGATATTATAATAATCAACTAAGGTATCCCGGTCAACAATTCCAGGAAATGTTAAATTTTTTGGTGGATTCTTATAAATTTTTTCATATTCCGAATAGCCATCCGTAATTTTCCCAAATGAAAACCCGCCAGCCCAGATGAACTTCCATGATGGATTGTCTTTCGCAAGTTGAATAAAATCATCCAACCCTTTTCTTTTTTGGATTTGACCTACACCTAATATCACAAAATCAGTTTCTTCATAGCCAAGTTTTTCGCGAATGAGTTGTTTTTCGGTTGCATTTTTTTCATAGAATTCTTTTTGTGAAACAAAATTAGGGATATAGGTAATTTTGTCTTTCTGGCAACCAGCTCGTAATAATGCGGGAATAAAACTAGGATTAACAACAACCAACTCATCCATTCTTCGATAAAAATCAAGTAAGTACCAATTGAAGATTTTTTGAAAGGGTTGGTAGAGTTCAATACTTCCTTCCAGCGTCTCAGGTAAAAAATGGACATAGCCAATCCTTACTCCTCGTTTGCGTGTAAAGAATGTAGAAAGATAATAAGAAAAATTCACTGTATGATAATGAGAAATATCCGATTTTTTCCATGAGTTTACCCTCAGCAAAAATTCTTTTGAGAACTTATCCTGGAGCATTTTTATCAATTCTAAATAGGCACTTCCTACTCCCTGACCTTTCACTTTATCTGCGTGTGAAAACATGGTTATTCTTAACATCCAATATCCTTTCCAATACCATTTTGCTAACTTAAAAAATAACTTTCCAACTAATAGTATAACATAGCTTACTTGTATTCAAACAAATCTTAAGAAGGATTCTTATGCAAAAAAAGCCATGAGGAACGACCTCATGGCTTTTTTGTAGCAATTGATTCTCTTTAACCAACGTATTCTTGAACCAACGCTACAACTTCTTCCATTGTATCGCAATCATTCAATGCGCGGTCTGACAATTCTTGCATTTTTGTGGTGTCTAGTTTTTTCATTAAGCTACGTGTCTTCAAAATAGAAGTTGCACTCATTGAAAATTCATCCAATCCCATTCCAACTAATAATGGAACAGCAATTTGATCACCAGCCATTTCACCACACATACCCGCCCATTTGCCTTCTGCATGAGCAGAATCAACGACATGTTTGATTAGACGTAATATTGATGGGTTATATGGTTGATAGAGATAGGATACTTGTTCGTTCATCCGATCTGCTGCCATGGTGTATTGAATCAAATCATTTGTACCAATACTGAAGAAGTCAACTTCTTTAGCGAATTTGTCCGCAAGAACCGCTGCAGCTGGTATTTCAATCATAATACCAACTTGGATGGAATCAGAAACTGCCACCCCTTCTTCAATAAGTTTTTGTTTTTCTTCATTGTACAATGCTTTTGCAGCACGAAACTCTTTCAGCGTTGCAACCATAGGGAACATAATCCGTAAGTTTCCATGAACAGAAGCCCGCAATAGAGCGCGCAATTGCGTACGGAACATACCGTCACCTAATGAAGACAAACTAATTCTTAGCGCACGGTACCCTAAAAATGGATTCATTTCATGTGATAATTTTAAATATGGTAATTCTTTGTCTCCACCAATGTCCATCGTTCTAACAACAACTGGTTTCCCATTCATACCTTCTAAAACAGCTTTATAGGCCTTGTATTGATCTTCTTCCGTTGGAAAATCTGGAGAATCCATATACAAAAATTCTGTCCGGTACAAACCAACTGCCTCAGCTCCGTTATTATTTACACCGGTTAAATCTTTTGGTGTACCAATATTGGCTGCCAATTCAAAATGTTTGCCATCCGCAGTAATCGTCTTCGCAAGTTTCAACTTTTCCCACTCAGCTTTTTGTGCAGCAAACGCTTCACCTGCTTTGATGAAAGTAGCTTTTTCTTCTTCAGTTGGTTTAACGATTACTTCTCCTGTAATCCCATTTACAGCTATAATATCATTGGCTTTCACTTTGTCTGTAATTTCTTTTGTTCCGACAATCGCAGGGATTTCCAATGAACGCGCCATAATGGCAGAGTGAGACGTACGACCACCAATATCAGTCACAAAAGCTTTAACAAATTGGCGATCCAATTGTGCTGTATCACTTGGAGTCAAATCATGCGCAATAACAACCACTTCTTCATTAATCATTGATGGATTAGGTAGTGTCACTTGCAATAAATGAGCCAAAATTCGTTTTGTTACATCTCTAATATCGGCTGCACGTTCTTGCATATACGCATTGTCATCCATTGCTTCAAACATTGAAATATACATATCTGTCACTTCTTTAAGAGCAGATTCTGCATTAACCTTGTTGTCCACAATATTCTTTTTTATTTGTCCAATTAATTCTGGATCACTTAGTACCATTAAGTGTGCATCAAATACCTGTGCTTCGGCCTCGCCTAAAGTTTTGGCAGCTTTATCACGAATAAATTGCAAATCCTTTGTTGACTTTGCTAAAGCCTCATCTAAACGTTTTTCTTCTCCAGTCGTGTCTTCAACACTGACTTTAGAAAATGATAAATCTGGTTGAACTAATAGGTATGCTTTTGCAACAGCTACTCCATCACTTGCCGCAATTCCTTTTAGCATTTCAACCATTATTCAGATAATCCTTCCTTTTGCATTGTTTCTGCAATTGCTGCAATTGCTTCTGCTTCGTCAGCACCTTCTGCTGTAATGGTTACATCAGAACCTTGACCAACACCAAGAGACATAACACCCATGATTGATTTTAAATTAACTGATTTACCTTTATATTCTAGGTTAACATCAGAGTTAAATTTACTTGCTGTTTGAACCAATAATGTTGCTGGGCGTGCATGGATTCCTGTCTCAGCTACTACATGAAATTCTTTCTTTTCCATAATCAATCAATCTCCTTCATTCAACGAATAATTTTTATTAGAGCGTGCTCTTTTCATCTGAGTTTGTTCAGTTGAAAACAGTTACCCCTTCAATTGTTTAGATTACCATTTTTTCCGGTGTTAGACAACCGTTTTACGATTATATTAGAATTATTCATCATATTTTTGTTGTTTTGTACCGATAAATAATTTGTCCATTCAAACTAGCTTCTCCGACAAAGTTCATTCTGTCTGTTTCTTTTAACCAAATTTCTCTAAAATTGAGAAATTCTTCTCGATTAATGACCAATTCTTCTTGAATGCCATTTTTTACATTTTCAAGTTCTTGCTTGTAATTTCTCATTATTCCCCACTCCTCACACACTAGTTTAACTTTTTTTGTAGTTGAATCCTAGTTTGAAATCAAATTGTTGAAAGTTTCCTTATTTTTTGTATAATAAGCATAAAGGTCAACATTGGTCAATAACCAATGACCTAATTTATATCAGAAAGGTTGTGAGCCCATGCTTTGTCAAAATTGTGGGAAAAATGAAGCAACAATTCATTTATATGCTAATATAGCTGGTCAACGAAAACAAATAGATTATTGTCAAAGTTGTTATCAAAAAATAAAGGCTCAGCAAGAAACAAATACTAATCAAATGATGCAAAAAGACCCTTTTGGTTTTGGCAATTTAGATGATTTCTTTCGTCAAATGTCTCAACAAATGCAAGCACCAAATGATCGTAACCAAACGCCACCAACACAAAATAGTGGTGGAAACAATCATCAACCCCCTCAAAACAATGGATTGCAAGGAATTTTAGGGGAATACGGTATTAACATAACGAAACTTGCCCGAGAAGGAAAAATCGATCCCGTTGTCGGTCGTGACAAAGAAATTGAACGTGTTATCGAAATACTTAATCGACGGACAAAAAATAATCCAGTATTAGTCGGTGAACCCGGTGTTGGTAAGACTGCTGTTGTCGAGGGCTTCGCACAAAAAATAGTCGATGGAGAAGTCCCTCAAAAATTACTAGGTAAGGAAGTTGTCCGGTTAGACGTGGCCTCTCTTGTCCAAGGAACAGGTATTCGAGGACAATTTGAAGAACGTTTACAAAAAATGCTACAAGAAATAAAAACAGCTGGCAATATCATTCTATTTATTGATGAAATCCATGAAATTGTTGGTGCTGGTTCCGCAGGCGATGGCAACCTAGATGCTGGGAATATCTTAAAACCTGCATTAGCCCGAGGTGAAATCCAACTAATTGGCGCGACTACTTTGAACGAGTATCGAATTATTGAAAAAGATGCCGCTCTCGAACGAAGAATGCAACCAGTAAAAGTTAATGAACCATCTGTAGAAGAAACCATTCTCATTTTGAAAGGACTTCAACCACGATACGAAGCCTACCATCACGTGACATATACTGAAGAAGCAATCCGTGCTGCAGCAGAATTATCGAATCGCTACATTCAAGATCGGTATCTACCTGATAAAGCCATTGACTTACTTGATGAAACTGGATCAAAAGAAAATTTGACTATTCAATTTACTGATCCGAAAGTTATTGAACAAAAGTTGCAATATGCTGAAGAGCAGAAAAAAATAGCTTCTCAAGAAGAAGATTTTGAAAAAGCTGCTTATTATCGTGACCAAGTCAGTAAATTACAAAAACTAAAAGAAAAACAAGTTTCTGATGAAGATATACCGGTTATTACAGAAAAAACGATGGAAAATTTAGTCGAACAACGGACAGGTATTCCTGTGGGTGATTTAAAAGAAAAAGAACAAACCCAACTAAAAAATCTAGCCCGAGATATTAAGAAACATGTGATTGGTCAAGATGAAGCAGTTGATAAAGTCACCAAGGCCATTCGTCGAAATCGAATTGGTCTCGGAAAGAAGAACCGCCCGATTGGTTCATTCCTGTTTGTAGGTCCCACTGGCGTTGGTAAAACAGAACTCGCTAAGCAGCTAGCTTTTGAGTTGTTTGGCTCAACCGATTCAATGATCCGTTTTGATATGTCGGAATACATGGAAAAACATAGCGTGTCCAAATTGATTGGTTCACCCCCTGGCTATGTTGGCTATGAAGAAGCTGGCCAATTAACTGAAAAAGTTCGTCGAAATCCATATAGCCTAATTCTTTTGGACGAAATTGAAAAAGCCCATCCAGATGTGTTGCATATGTTTTTACAAATTTTGGACGACGGTCGACTAACTGACGCACAAGGACGGACAGTTAGTTTTAAAGATACGATTATTATCATGACGAGTAACGCTGGAACTGGCCATGTTGAAGCAAACGTAGGTTTTGGTGCAGCGATAAACGGCACGACCAAATCGGTTTTAACTCAGCTGTCGAATTATTTTGTACCAGAGTTTCTAAATCGCTTTGATGGCATTGTCGAATTTAAAACGCTAAGTAAAGAACATCTTCAAACAATTGTTGGCCTAATGATTGATGAAGTGAATGACATGCTAACAACGCAACATCTTCATCTCACTGTACCGTTACCTGTGAGAGAAAAAATCGTTGAATTGGGCTACAATCCTTCAATGGGTGCAAGACCTCTTCGCAGAACCATTCAGGACACACTTGAAGATGGTGTGGCAGAATTTTATCTGGATCATCCCGAAGTTCATGATTTGCAAGCAGTCTTAGATGATGAAAAGCACATTCAAATACAAGCTGAAGCAGAACCAGCATTGGTTGAATCCAAACAAATAGATTAATGCAGAAAGTTTGCACCACGTTTCGACGGGTGTGAACTTTTTTGTTATCGAATACTTATAATTCAAATTTCCTTTAAAAATTTGATCCTCTGACTGACTTTCATTTTTTATGAATAATTCCGTACTTTTTGTGTTTTATACTTTCTATTTCTACTAAAAAAAATTATAATTAGTTATGAAAAGAGAGAAAAAGCTAACTATGATAAAGAAGGTGAGAAAATGAAACTAATTAATGTTACAAATAGCCATTCACGGCTTGTTATGCAACAACTAGAACATACGGATGCTGAATTGGTGAAAGTTTATACTGCAGGAGATATTACTGTTGTTTATACCGTAGCGCCTACCCACTATGAAATTTTACTCGTCAATAAAAAAAGAGCATTGAAAGCAAATGAAGTTCGAGATATTAAAGCATATTTTCTAAAAAAAATACCGAATGAAAATTACGATCCTGCGACTATTAGCATCATTGAAACTCCTGGTTTAGTAGAAATTTCAATTCCTCAAAAAAAAACACTCGCTAACTAAAAAAATCTGAACGATTTCAATAAGAATTACGCCTGTAATTTCTAAATGAATCGTTCAGTTTTTTTAGTTTATAAAAGTGTTTTTAGTTTTACATTTGGGTATTTTTCAACAAACCACCGTTCAGCAAATTGATTTTCAAAAAGAAACAAAGGCTGATCAAAACGATCTTTTGCTAAAATATTTCTACTTGAGCTCATTCTTTCATCCAAATCTTTTGGATCAATCCAACGAGCAATTTTATGTCCCAGCGGTGTCATAATTACCTCAGAACTATATTCATTTTTCATCCGGTACTGGAAGACTTCGAATTGCAATTGTCCCACTGCGCCTAAAATGTATTCATCTGCTAAGTACGTTTTATACAATTGAATGGCTCCTTCTTGTACTAGCTGATGAATGCCTTTATGAAAGGACTTTTGTTTCATAACATTCTTTGCACTGACTTTCATAAATAGCTCAGGCGTAAACGAGGGAAGTTCTTCATAACTGATTTTCAACTTGCCTTCAGTCAGTGTATCACCAATTTGGTAATTTCCGGTATCATAGACCCCGATAATATCACCTGCGACTGCTTCATCAATATTTTCTCGGGCATCTGCCATAAATTGTGTAACATTGCTCAATTTCATTTTTTTGCCAGTTCGTTGCAAAGTGATATCCATTCCTCTTTCAAACGTCCCTGAACAGATACGGACAAAGGCAATCCTGTCTCGATGGGCAGGATTCATATTGGCTTGAATTTTAAAAACAAAACCTGAAAATTCTTCTTCATAAGGGCTAATCATTTTTTCATCAATTGTTTTATGTGCGTGTGGGGCTGGAGCAAATTTTAAAAAGGTCTCCAAAAAGGTTTGAACACCGAAATTTGTCAATGCTGAACCAAAGAAAACTGGTGTTTGATTCCCCTGAGCAATTTTTTCTGGATCAAATGTATCGCCTGCTTCTTTTAGCAGTTCCACTTCATCAAGTACTTGATGATACAAGTTGTTTTCAGTCAGAGGATGTTCTGATGGAAGTTCCCCTTTTTCATCCAATTCTACAAATCGTTGATTAGCAAATTGCTCAGGACGATAAAATTCAATACGATGGTTAAAAATATCATATAGTCCTTCAAGTCCACGGCCCATTCCAATTGGCCAATTCATCGGATAAGATTCAATCGCTAATAACTCTTCCAATTCTTCCAATAATTCCAACGGTTCTCGACCGTCACGATCTAATTTATTAATAAAGGTGAAAATAGGAATGCCTCTTTTTTTAACAACTTGGAACAGTTTTTTGGTCTGTGCTTCGATTCCTTTTGCGCTATCAATGACCATCACGGCACTGTCAACGGCCATTAACGTTCGATAGGTATCCTCTGAGAAATCCTCATGCCCGGGAGTATCCAAAATATTTACCTTTTTATCATCGTAATCAAATTGCATGACTGAACTGGTTACTGAGATCCCCCGTTGTTTTTCAATTTCCATCCAGTCCGATTTTGCAAAATTTCCTGTTTTTTTCCCTTTTACTGTTCCAGCTTGGCGAATGGCTCCACCAAACAACAATAATTGCTCCGTAATTGTTGTCTTCCCAGCATCCGGATGGGAAATGATTGCAAATGTTCGTCGGCTTTCAACTTGTTCTTTTAACTTTTCATTTTTCATATATTTTCACTCTCTTAGAGTACTTGCCCCCTTCAAACTTGTCTAAATTACATAACTGATTTAGTATAGCATGATTTGTCCATTAAAAAAAGAAGAGGTAGCAAATGCCATCTCTCCCCCTATTGAATAATTATCTTCTTGGTTCATCTTCTTCAAATTCTTTTCTAAAAAAGCGTCTTTCTTCCTCGGGCTCCTCATTTTGTTCATGAATTTCACTAAAAACAACCCTAATTTTCAATACTCGACTGCCTTCCATTTCTTCAGAAGTAAGAGTTATATTATCCACTTTAAATGAAAGTTTCTCACCCTCATCAGGAATCGTGCCTAACGCGGTAATTAAATAGCCCGCCATCGTATCCACATCAGACATGTGTAAATTAGTGTCAAAAACTTCATTAAACTCATCGATTAACATTCGACCTTGAATCATATATTCTTGATCATTAATTTTTTCGTATAAATTTTCAACTTCATCGGTTTCGTCATCAATTTCCCCAACAATTTCTTCAAGTAGGTCTTCTAGCGTTACAATACCTACCACCCCACCATACTCGTCAAGTAAAATAGCCATTTGGTTTTGGGTTCGTTTCAATTCATAAAGTAAATCATCAATGAAGACCGTTTCGGGTACAAATAATGGCTCTTGGAGGATTGCTTGTAAATTTAATTTATCAAAGCCTTCTTTGTAAGCTGCTTTTAGTAGATTTTTCGTATGTAACACACCAATTACTTTATCTTTATCCTCATTGTAAACGGGAATTCTTGAAAAGTTTTCTTGTAACACACGGTTTAAAATTTCTGATACTGGATCATTAATGTCAATCATAAATGCGTCTGTGCGTGGAACCATGACTTCGCGTGCTACTTTGGTATCTAATGAAAACACACCTTGCAACATTTCAAGTTCATCGTCCTCAAGCACACCTTCAGTCTCGAGCATATACCGCATTTCATCACGGGTCATTTTTTCATCTACATCATCAAATTTCATTGGTGTAATCTTAGCCAAAAAACTTGTAGAAGCAGATAGCAACCAGACAAAAGGTTTCATTACAACCCCAATAGCCTTTACTACACCTGATGTTGCCAAAGCAATTTCTTCTGATTTGTTTAAAGCGACTCGTTTCGGATAAAGTTCTCCAAATACAATTGAAACATAAGTCAAAACGGTTAGTACAATGAATTTTGCTAGGCTTCGAGCCGCGGTGGTTTCACCTATCAAAGGTGTCAAACGAGCGGTTAGACTCTCTGCTAAGGAAGCCCCAGACAAAATATTAACCAATGTAATTCCCACTTGAATTGTAGACAGGAAATTAGTAGGATTTTCTAATATTTTCAATAATTTCTTGGACTTCACATTACCTTCTTCTGCTTTTTGTTCCACTCGCGTCTTGTTAATTGATACGACAGAAATTTCAGCAGCAGCTAAAAAAGCATTGACCATTGTTAAAACAATCAAAATTAAAAATTGCGCTAAAAGCGACTGACTCTCGGGGTCAGCATTCATAATTTATTCTCTCCTTATATATAAAAAAATAGTAAAAAAAAGCATGGATAAATCCACGCTAAAATGTTATCACAAAGACCCATTATTTGCAACAGAATCCTTCTCTGGCTGTTCTTCTTTGTTTTCTCTCGCTTCAATCAATAACTTATAAAGAAATACAATAATCGTTCGACAAATCGCATAGAAAGGTACCCCTAAGAAGATGCCCAACAGACCTGCTAAATTCCCTGCCACCAATAAGACAATAATAATTGTAAGTGGATGAATAGCTAATGACTTGCCAATAACATTTGGATAAATGATATTGCCATCAAGTTGCTGGACAACTAATACAACAACACAGCACAACAACGCCTTAAACGGATCATTAAAAACTGTTACCATAACGGCAGGCAATAACCCAATATAAGGACCCAAGTAAGGAATTAAATTAGCTAACCCGGCTATGACACCAAATAAAAAGGCATAGTCAACTCCTAAAATTAAATAGCCCAGAAAAGTGAACGTTCCAACAAACAAACATTCAATCGCTTGTCCGCTAATATAATTGGATAAGGTTTTATTCAATTGCCCCAGCAAGTCTGCAACTTGATTGCTTCGTTTCGGTGATAGTACCTTCTCAACATTAGGAACGAACTTGTGACCATCTTTTAACATATAAAAAAGAATGAATGGTACCGTAATAATAATCATTGCTGCATTGGCTATTGTGCTCACAATTGATCCTAAGCTACTTGAAACGCCACTCAAAAACTTTTGTAACAGTGTTCCGTATGAAATATTAAATTTTTCAATTTCATTCATAATATCCACTTTTTTTAACCATTCTGTTCGTGATAATTTGTTTAACCAATCTTCCACATCAGAAGCAAATGAAGGAATGTTCATTGCTAATTGCGCAATCTGATTTACCAAATTAGGGATGACACTAACAACAATTAAAACCAATGCCACCAGTAATAATAAGAAAACGAATATGATAGCCATAATTCGTTTAAAGTGAAAGCGCCCTGTCAAAAGATTAACAACAGGATTTAAAACATAGTACAAGAAACCCGCAATCAATACTGGGATGAATAAAGTGGAGAAAAAAGTACCCACTGGTTGAAAAAGAAAGCCAATCTTACTGAGTACAAAAATAAGAGTCGCTCCAATTAAAATTTCAATTGACCAAAATAGTAAATGCTGTCTTTTTTTTGAATTTATCAACGTATATCCTCCTCTTTTATAGGCTCTATTATATGATATTTTGACATAAAAGAAAATTTTATCGAAATTTTTTCTGCACCGTTCTTCATAAATATGGCAAAAACAATTATACTACTCTTATATTAACAAATATGAGGTGGTCTAAATGATTATTCGCCAAACCAGAGACACGCTTAGCCCTATCTATTTTGATGCGTTAACAATTAGAAAAGAAGTCTTTGTGGATGAACAAAAGGTACCAGTTTCTTTAGAAATTGATCAAGAGGAAGCAAACGCCATCCATTTTGTCCTTTACCGAGAAGATGATCCAATCGCTACGGCTCGAATTCTTAGTAAAACACCAAAATTAGCTAAACTTCAACGTATGGCGGTTCGAAAAACAGCTAGAGGTGCTGGAAATGGTGCTTTTTTAATACGGGCAGTTGAAAAGGTCTGTCAAGAAATGTCCTTCGAAACAATCCAGTTGGGTGCTCAACTCTCAGCTGAAGGCTTTTATCAAACACTCGGTTACACTAGTTATGGCGAACAATTTCTTGATGCAGGCATTCAACATATTTCTATGCAAAAACACATTGCGCCTTTAGAACGAAAAAAAGACTGAAGAATTTTTCTCATCTTCAGTCTTTTTCCATCATAAAGACACTCATCTCTGTGACAATTGCTTATAGCGATTATACCAGATATCAACATACCCTTCGGAAAAAGGCCCTTCCTCATTGTTAATCCAATCAACTAAAATTTTGACATTTTCTTTCAAAATGAAGTCGATATCACGAGGATAGTGCATCATTTTCTTATGTAACTCGTATTCATCGACGTCAAGTAGTCGTTTTTCACCATCAGGAAATACTTTTATATCCAAATCATAATCAATATACTTCAGTGCTTCTTCATCCAAAAGATAAGGTGAAGCAAGATTGCAATAATAGGAAACGCCTTTTTCACGAATCATTGCAATCACATTGAACCAATATTTCTTATGAAAGTACACAATGGCTGGTTCACGTGTAACCCAACGCCTACCATCTGATTCCGTGACCAATGTATGATCATTTAATCCAATCATTGAATATTCGCTAGTCTTCAATACCATGGTATCTCGCCACGTCCGGTGCAAATTGCCATCGTGTTTGTAGCTTTGTATGCTGACAAACTCTCCTTCTTTCGGAACTCGCATAGCAACCCTTCCCTCAGCGAAACATCAACGCAATAGTTTGGTGAAATTCACCAATATCATTATTATTATAACAATAAAAAATTTTTTTGCCTAGCACTATTCATGATTGTTGCCGATTTTTATTCAATTCTTCAACAAGTTTTTGTTGTGGTTTGGGAAAGACATAATTTGGGAAATCTGCCATTTTCACCCAGTTCGCATCGAGCAGTTCATCCGTCCCAACTTGCCGACCATAAAACAAAAGTACATGCCATTTTAAATGACTGAAAACATGCGTAATTTCTCCTAAATGGCGTGTTTGCCAAACAATGTTCCCTTTAAAATAGTCCGCTACTTCAATGGTATCCTCTTCCGCAACCAAACCTAAATCTAATTGTTGCTCTTTTTCTTTTTTGCTCCAGGTAGCTGTTAAATGGCGATACTCACTTTCATTCACCTCTTGCATTGGAAATAACCACATATTCGCTAGCAATCCATTTTCAGGCCGTTTAACAATCGCAAATTCTTTCTGAGAATTCTCGATTGCCGCGGCTATATAATATTGATTTTTGGGTTTCTGCTTTTTTGATTTCACAGGAAATTGATTCGTTTGCTTTGTTTCATATGCGTAACAAACCTGCTTGATTGGGCAACGTTCACATTCAGGAGATGTGGGTGTACAAATACTCGAACCCAAGTCCATAAACGCTTGATTCATCTCTCCAGGTTCTTCAGCTGACAAGATTTGCCGTAAGTAGGAATCAAAAACCTTCCGCGTACTTGCTTTGGCTATGTCATCAGAGAGGCCAAATAAACGGCTGGTTACGCGCATCACATTGCCATCAATCGCTGGTTCAGGTAATCCAAATGCGATACTGGCAATTGCGCCTGTTGTATACGGTCCAATTCCTTTTAAACTAGCAATTTCTTCAACCTTTTGCGGAAACTCCCCTCCGAATGTAGCGACAATTTGTTTCGCTGCCAGTTGCAAATTTCTAGCACGCGAATAGTAACCTAGCCCTTCCCAAATCTTCAATAATTTATCTTCAGGTGCATTGGCTAAATCGTCAATGGTTGGAAATTCTGCCATAAAACGATAATAATAACCGATAACAGTCTCGACCCTCGTTTGTTGAAGCATAATTTCCGATACCCAAATAGCATACGGATCTCGGTACTCTCGCCAAGGTAATTGTCTTTTTTCCCGGTGATACCAAATCAAAAAAGCTTGTTGAAAAGCCAGTATTTTTCTTTCTGACCAATTAAATTTCTTCTGTGTCATCGATACATTCCTTATCTATAAACTCTTGAATCGCATCACTTGCAAATCCCTTTGAATAGAGTGCTTGTTTTACTTTTTGTTTTCTCTTCGTGAATGGTAACCGACTATTTCTGTTCCAAACAAGCATGCCAGCCTTCTCTAGCGCGTTTTTTTCTTCTTGTTCATCGGCTTCAATTGCTAATTGTTCCATAACCTGTTCAATAATTGAGGATTGATAGCCTTTTTGAAGTAAACCTAACCTAATTTTTTGCAAACGCTCACGATGGCTCTTATGGTGAATTTTTTTATTCAACTTTATTGCTGTCTTCAAAGCCAATTCTCTTTCACTTTGTTCATCAAATAAGTGCAATGCTTTTTGGATTATCTCGTCATTGATTCCCTTTTGTTTTAACTTTTGCTGGATTTGCTTTGGCCCTTTATCGGACAAAGAAACTTGCGTACGAATATAACTTTCAGCATAAAAAGCGTCATCAATCACTCGTAAATCGGCTAATCTTTGGATAATTTTTTTTTGCTGCTCACGATTAAACCCCTTTTCTTGCAAAAAGTGGTTCACCTCTTGCACCGTTCGCAATTGATAACTAATATAAGCTAGCGCAAGTTGCAGCCCGCGATCATAGCTTGCTTTATGCCGTAATCTTTCCCATTCAGCTTGATCCAATTCATTTCCCTTTATTAATCGAAATTCAATCAATAAATCTTCGGAAACATCTAGGAACATTTGATTATCAAATTCAATGGTGTATGTCTCTTTCTTTTGTTTCTTCACTTTTGTCACTTTCATGCACCCAACTCCAATCCTTTTCAGTTTACCATATTTTTTTAGCCTAGGCATGTGTGTTACAATTAGTGGAATACATTCGCAAAGGAGTCAGCCATGATACAAGCAGGCATAAAAAAAGGGCAAACCATTCAACTAAAAATTAAGCGTTTAGGAATCAACGGGGAGGGAATTGGTTACTTTCGGAAACAAATATGCTTTATTCCAAATGCACTACCCGGGGAAGAAATTGTCGCACAAGTCACCAATGTTTCTCAAACATTTGCCGAAGGAATCGTCACAAAAATTATTAAAAAAAGTCCTAATCGCATCACTCCGCCTTGTCAGGTTTATGAAGCATGTGGTGGCTGTCAGCTTCAGCACCTTACTTATGAAAAACAATTGCAATTTAAACGAGATTTAGTAAAACAGGCACTACATAAATTTAAACCGGCTGGTTACGTTGATTATGACTTGCGGCCGACAATTGGTATGGACACACCTTGGCATTATCGAAACAAAGCGCAATTTCAACTACGATACTCTGAGAAACATCATCGCATTGAAGCAGGCCTCTATCGGCCAAACAGCCATGAGTTGGTTCCTATTGACAACTGCCTTGTCCAAGAGCCACAAACGCAAAAAGTATTGAATACCACCGTTCAGTTATTAAACAAATACCAAGTACCTATCTACGATGAAAAGAAAAACAGTGGCATTTTTCGAACACTCATGGTTCGTATAGGTATAAAAACCAACGAAGTTCAATTGGTTTTTATCACCAACTCAACTAAATTTCCAGCGAAACAGGCATTAATTAGGGAATTGACCACTCGTCTTCCAAATGTTGTATCGATTATGCAAAATATCCAGAACAAAAAAACATCGCTCGTTATGGGTGATACAACCGTCAACCTATGGGGAAAAGATGCCATTGAGGAACAAATAAATGAAGTCCACTTTGATTTATCCGCTCGTGCTTTTTTTCAATTAAATCCTATTCAGACAAGTATCCTCTATCAAGAAACCATTCGTGCAATGGATTATGATTCCTCTCATAAAATCATTGATGCGTATTGTGGCGTAGGAACAATCGGCTTAAGTGTAGCTTCCCATGTTCAAAGTGTGCGTGGAATGGATACCATTCCCCAAGCAATTGAAGATGCACATAAAAATGCTCAGCGCAAAGGCCTAAGCAATACCTATTATGAGGCTGGCACCGCTGAGTCCCTCATTCCTAAATGGATTAATGAAGGGTATCAAGCTGATTGCATCGTTGTCGATCCACCACGAACAGGACTAGACACCAAGTTGTTGCAGACCTTGTTGAAACATCCAAGCAAACGGTTAGTCTATGTTTCATGCAATGTCTCAACTTTGGCTCGTGACCTAGTTCAACTCTCAAAAGCATATCATATTGACTATTTGCAATCTGTTGATATGTTTCCTCAAACAGCACGCTGCGAAGTTGTCACAAAACTATCAAAAAAATAATTGGAAAAACGATTCGCTCTCCTTCGACTAAACGTCGAAAGTAAGGGAATCGTTTCTTTTTACAGCATATCAAAAAGACTCAATTGATTTTCATCAGGTAAATCCTTTAAGACACCATTATCTGTCATATATTCAATCAAAGTTTTTGAAACTTTTCCTCGATTCGCCAAATCTTCTTTTGACAAGAATGGTCCATCTTTCCGTGCCTCAACGATTTGCTTGGCCACACTTAACCCCAAACTAGGAACGGCTCGAAACGGAGCAATCAAGGTATCTCCATCAATGACAAAGTTTTCAGCATCTGATTTGTATAAATCAATCATCCCAAACTTATACCCTCGTTCTAACATTTCGTTACAAAGCTCTAGAACAGTTAACAGATTCTTTTCTTTAGTTGATGCATCCATCCCCTTATCGTTGATTTCTTTCATCAAGTTTTTAACAGCTTCTTTTCCTTTGCTCATGGCAACCAAGTCAAAGTCGGCTGCTCGAACTGAAAAATAGGCACAATAATACAAAATTGGAAAATAGACTTTGAAGTATGCAACGCGTAAAGCCATTAGGACATATGCTGCAGCATGCGCTTTTGGAAACATATATTTAATTTTTAAACAGGAATCTATATACCACTCGGGAACATTTTGATTACGCATTTCCTCTTGCCAATCATCAGGTATTCCTTTTCCTTTGCGGACACTTTCCATGATTTTAAACGCTAAGCCATCATCTAGCCCAGCATGAATCAGGTAAACCATGATATCATCCCGACAACCAATTACGTTTGCTAAATTCGCTTCTCCCCGCCGAATGAGTTCTTCTGCATTGCCAAGCCAGACATCGGTTCCATGCGATAACCCAGAAATTTGCAGCAATTCCGCAAATGTTGACGGATGCGTCTGTTCCAACATTCCGCGTACAAAACGTGTACCAAACTCAGGAATCCCCAACGTCCCCGTCTTTGAATAAATTGCTTCTTCTGTGACACCCAATACGTCGGTTCCTTCAAAAATTTTCATCACTTCGGGATCATCTGTCGGAATTGTTTTTGGATCAATTCCAGATAAATCCTGTAACATACGAATCACTGTTGGATCATCATGACCTAGAATATCAAGTTTCAAGATATTGTCATGAATCGAGTGAAAGTCAAAATGTGTCGTCTTCCATTCAGAGAGTACATCATCTGCCGGATACTGAATTGGTGTAAAATCATAGACGTCCATATAATCAGGAATAACAATAATTCCGCCTGGGTGCTGACCAGTTGTACGTTTCACTCCAGTTGCTCCCTTGGCCAAACGATCAATTTCCGCTCCACGAAAATGAAGATTATGATCGCGTTCATACCCTTTAACAAAACCATATGCCGTTTTATCTGCAACAGTACCAATTGTTCCCGCCCGATAGACGTATTCTTCTCCAAATAGGACTTTTGTATAATTATGTGCTTCAGGTTGGTATTCCCCTGAAAAGTTCAAATCAATATCAGGAACTTTATCCCCATGGAAACCAAGGAATGTTTCAAACGGGATATCATGGCCGTCTTTCTTTAATCTGGTGCCACATTTAGGACAGTTTTTTTCGGGCATATCAAATCCTGAACCAAATGAGCCATCCTCATAAAATTCAGAATACTGACAATTTGGACAATAATAATGAGGCGCTAGCGGGTTAACCTCCGTGATTCCTGTCATTGTTGCAACAAAACTTGAACCAACAGACCCCCTAGAACCAACTAAATAGCCATCCGCATTACTTTTATGAACGAGTTTTTGAGCAATTAGGTAAATAACTGAAAACCCATTGCCAATGATTGAGTGCAATTCTTTTTCAAGACGTTTTTGGACAATATCTGGCAAAGGGTCTCCATATAATTCTTTTGCACGTTGATAACTTAATTGGGTAATTTCTTCTTCAGAACCAGGAATTTTTGGTGTATATAACTTATCTTTGACCGGCACAACCGTTTCACACGTTTCAACTAATGCATTGGGGTTGATGACTACTACCTCTTTAGCTTTTTGCTCTCCCAAAAAAGCAAACTCGCTTATCATCTCATCAGTCGTTCGAAAATGAACTTTAGGTAAACTATGTCGATTCAAAGGATTCGCCCCACCCATTGAATTGATTAGTATTTTGCGGTAAATACTATCCTCTTCATTTAAATAATGAACGTTTCCCGTTGCGATGACTGGTTTATTCAATTCATCGCCTATTTTAATTAAATTAGCGATGATTTCTTCTAAGTCTGCTTCATTTTTAATGAGTTCTTGCTCAATTAAAGGAGCATAGACTGGTTTAGGCATAATTTCAATATAATCATAAAAACCAGCAAGTTTTTTGGCTGCTTCTACCCCTTTTTGCATCATTGCAACAAAAACTTCTCCCTTATCACAGCCAGAACCAACAATTAGTCCTTCTCGAAGTTTGACTAGCTCTGAACGAGGAATTCTGGGAACTTTATCATGAAAATAAGTTACATTGGACATAGAAATTAGTTTAAATAAATTTTTTAATCCTTTTTGTGTTTGCACTAAAATCGTTGCATGAAAGGGTCTGGCGGCTTTATAGCTGTTTTCCCCGCCAACGTGGCGATTCAGATCTTCGTGAAGAAACATCTCATGGTGTTCCATAGCTTCTTTCACAAAAATCCACGCTAAGTGGCCCGTAGCTTCAGCATCATAGATGGCACGATGGTGTTGTTCCAAATTCACACCAAATTTTTTCGATAGTACTCCCAAACCAAATCGTTTGAATTCTGGATATAGGTATCTGGCCAACTCCAGTGTATCAATAACTGGATTTGTTGCCTCTGGAATACCATATTTACGATAGCTAGTATTTAAAAATCCCATATCAAAAGAAGCATTATGTGCAACCAGAATAGCCCCTTCGGAAAATGCTCGAAATAAACGCAAGACCTCTTCTTCAGATTTTGATCCTCGGACCATTTCATCAGTAATCCCTGTCAAATTAATGGTCGTATTGGATAGCGGATGTCCTGGATCAATAAATTCATCGAATGAAGCTTCAACGTTTCCCTTGTGCATTTTGACAGCTGCTAATTCAATAATAGTGTTGTAAACAGCGGACAAGCCTGTTGTTTCCACATCAAAAACAACATACGTGGCATCAGCTAAGGAGGTGGCCTGCGGATTATAAGCCACTTGTACACCGTCATCAACAATGTTGGCCTCAACGCCGTAAATCATTTTGATACCCGCCTTTTTCGCTGACTGATAGGCATCTGGAAATGATTGAGCCCCTCCATGATCGGTAACTGCAATCGCCTTATGTCCCCACTTCGCTGCTTGAGAAACAAAATCACCAATCTTATTTGTGGCATCCATTTGACTCATATTCGTATGCAAATGCAATTCAACCCGTTTTTCGCCCTCAGGTGCTCGATCGATTCGTTCTTGATGAGTAACCTCTGCTATGTCTTGTGCATTCATCACTAAATCACGCATAAACGTGTCTTCTTGGATACTTCCTCGGACTTTTAACCATTTACCCGTTTGAATTGCATCGAAAATTTGTTCATCTTTTTCCCCACTAGAGAATTTTTTTACGATAAATGACGATGTGTAGTCAGTAATTTTTAAAATTAAAATTTTTCGTTTTGAGCGAAGTTCCCGCACTTCGGTGTCAAAAACGTACCCTTCAATCGTAATTCTACGTTCCTCTTCAAGGATGTTGCCCATCGGCGTAATTGGCTCATCTTTTGGAATATTTCTCCCCATCGCAATTGGTCCACTAAAAGCAGCCGCACCATTGTCTACTGACTTTGCTTTTTGTTCATGCAGTGCAACTGCCTCAGCTGCTTGCTTCATGAATAACTCTTGTTGATTTTTCTTTCTTTCTTCGTGTTCTTCCAAATTTTGCAAGGCTTGCGTTTGATCAAATTCAGCGGAAAAACGTAATTTTGGAAAACCAACGTCATGAAGTAACGTGCTGAGTTCTGGAAAATAGTGTTGTGTTAACATCGATATCGCAGATTGATTCGCTATTTTCACAATTACCTTACCATTGACAATTGTGGGGATACAATCCTTCACAAGTTGCTGAATAAATGGCGTTGCAAATGGTTGTGACTCATTAAAAAATTCCCAATAATCCATTAGGAAAGCTTGCGTGTAGTCTTGATTCAAAGTTTCAATATGTACTTCAATCGATGCAATCTGTTTAAAAGACAATTCAAGATGTTGAAGAAATACTTGATAGAGATCAATCGGTAAAATTTCCTCGAATAATAGATGAAATGTCCATTTTCTTGACTCCGTATGTACGAAAACTTGTTTTAACTGTCCATTTTGAATTAATGGATGTTGTTTGATCATTTCTGGTAACTTCATTTGTTCCAGAAGAATCTCGTATTTTTCTTTTTGATCCTTCAAAAAGTATTCCTCCTTGCTTTTCCAATCAAAAACTCTTTCTAAACTATACCATTTTTTGGGCTGGATGGTTCATTTGACGAAAAAAAGTTACCGAATATGTTTGACATATTCGACAACTCTTTTATTCATTCGTTTGATTTAAAATAGCCAATGTAGCGACTAGTTCTGCTTTTCTGACCTCTATTGAATCACCAGATTGATGCAATTTCATTTCAACAATTCCTTCTGAGGCTTTTTTCCCTATTGTAATTCGAATGGGACATCCGATTAAATCCGCATCAGCAAATTTTACACCCACTCGTTCCTTACGATCATCCAAAAGTACCTCATATCCAGCTTCTTCCATTGCTATCATCATTTCATCTGCCAATTGTTGCTGATTGTTTTCCTGATAATCAACTGGGATGATATGGGCATCAAAAGGTGCGATTCTATTTGGCCATTGAATTTTTTTATCGTCACAATGCTGTTCAACAATTAGCGAAAGTAAGCGACTTACACCTAATCCACAATACCCAATACGTAAAGGTGTTTCCTTGCCATTTTCATTTACGAAATAGGCAGATAAGGATTGGCTATACTTTTCTGACATTGTCATAAAATGGCCAATTTTTATTCCTTGCTCAATATGAAGGACCCCTTCTCCATCGGGTGCTTCCTCACCGTCTTGTACCAGATGGAAGTCATCAAAATATGCAACTGTAAAATCTCGATTGAGGTTCGCATTTTTATAATGGAACCCTTCTTCATTGCCACCACACAACATATTTACGAGGTCTTTCACATAGTAATCGGCAATCACTCGAACACCTTCTGGTAAGTGGATGGGCCCAATTGACTCAAAGCCGGTAGCAAAATATGCACGGCACTCCTCTTCGGTTGCAGGGGAAACCACTTTATCTTGGAAATGTTTTTTTACTTTTTCACCATTCAATTCATGATCGCCACGAATCAGTATTAGTGTAGGCTGGTGATCAATAAAGAAAAAGTAAGATTTAACTATTTGCGAAGAAGGTACCTCACCAAAGGCTGCAAGTGATTCCATTGATTTTATTTCTTTGGTTGCAATTTTTTCTAGTTCTAAGGGTACAGCATGTGATTTTTTCCCTTGATACTTGGAAACTGCCACATCACGATTGGCTGCATAACCACCAGTATTGGATAAACAAATTTGTGTATCACCGAATGGACATGACACAACGATCTCTTTGATAGATTCGACACCAAACCGATTGTCATTCCCATGAACAACATGATAAGTTAAGCCAACAGCTGCCAAAATTTTTTTGATACTTGCTTCAAATTCGCTAAAAGCGATGCTTAACTGATTACTATCCGCATGAAATGAGTAAAAATCAGTCATCAAAAACTCACGACTATACATTAAACCGAACTTTGGCTTTTTTTCGTCTCGATATTTCATTTGAACCTGATACAACTTCATCGGTAATCTTTTATACGACTGCACTTCATTCTTAATTAATTCTATAAAGGCCTTCTCATGTGACGGAGCTAACATATACTTGCGATGCATACGATCACTGACAGAAAAAAGTGAAGAAGAAGACATTCTTCGACACGTCTCATCTTGCCAATAATCCATCGGTAAAAGGTTAGGCATTTGCATCTTATTGGCCCCTATTCTATCCAACTCTTCATTAATAACCGATGTCACTTTTTTGATAACTCTTTGAGCAAGAGGCAAGTAGGCGTATACCCCCGTTGCAATCTGTCTTATATAGCCAGCCCTAACCAAAAGCTGATGACTTCGTACACCTGCCTCACTAGGCGTTTCCCTTAAAGTAGGAACAAATAAGTGTGATTGTTTCATTTTTTTCTCCTTTTTTTCTACCCATTAAAAGAAAAATCGTTGTATATCATTCCAAGTAACCAGAATCATTAATAACATCATGAAACCAAAACCAATCAAGGTGATTAGCCCTTCTTTTTCTTGACTCAAAGGTTTGCCCCGCACCCCTTCAATCACATTCAACACTAATTTGCCTCCATCCAATGCAGGAATTGGCAATAAATTAAATATTCCTAAATTCATTGAAATCATTGCCATGACACCAATAATTGTTGTCCATCCCTGGTTAGCTGCCTGTGAAGATATTTGATAAATTGCCACAGGTCCACCAAGTTTATCCAGACTGAAACTTCTCAATAATGAACCTAATGCCACCAATATTTGTAAAAAACTATTGATACTCATGGTGAATGCTCCCACGAATTTATCAATTATCCCCGTTTTCATGGGTACGCCTACTCCAATTTGATAGATAGTTTGTCCCTGAACCGTCTTTTTCTTCGGAGTAATATCAACGGTTTCTGATTGTTGGTTTCTCTGGTAAACAACAGTTAAGTTATTTGCCCCATTCTTTTGTATCGTTTCAGTTAGTTCGGACCAATTTGTTACTTGCTCATTATTGATTTTTTTTATTGTATCTCCAGCTTTTAAACCTGCCAAGGCTGCTGGGCTATCAGCAGATACGCTACTTATTTTGGTTGAGTGAATATCCTGCACCCCACCTTGCATGAGAATGAGAATGAAGAATAATACAACAGCAAGAATAAAATTGTTCATTGGACCTGCAAAATTTGTTAGCATACGTTGCCAAAGTTTTGCTGATTGAAATTGAACATCACGCGGTGCGATTCGAATTTCTGTCCCATCTTCTTCGATAATTGTTGCTACAGGAGACACTTTGAATACTTGTTCTTCGGATTCTTGACCATTTACATATCCTTTGATGATTAAATCATCCACCAAATTTTGAGCGGTTAGCTCTACAGGAATGCCATTTGTCAATTGAATCTTTTTGCTTTTGTTTATTTTTATGACTTCATTTTGACTATTAACCAATAGTTGTAAAAACATACCTGGTTTTAAATCTTCTTCTTCCTCAAAACCAGCCATTCGGACATAACCACCCAAAGGTAAAATTCTCACTGTGTACGTCGTGCCATCTTTTCCTTGATGAGAAAAAATTTTTGGTCCCATCCCAATCGCAAATTCTCGGACCAAGATACCTGCCCGCTTGGCAAAATAAAAATGGCCAAACTCATGCACAACAACAACGATTGAAAATATAAAAAGAAACACCAAAAGTGCTTTCATCTAGTATCCTCTCTTTCTTGACTCTATTCCAAATCCTATTCATTCTATTTTATCATACAAAAAAAGAATCTCAATCAAACCTCATTTTTGTAACAATAATTTAAAATAATCCCCACAAAAAACCCCCAACCGCCTTATTCTTATCAAGCAATTGGGGGTGACTCACCACTATCTAAAAAATGCCGAGAAGGTACATCATTGGGAAAACAAAAATCATACTATCAAAACGATCTAAAATCCCACCATGACCTGGCAAAATTTTTCCTGAGTCTTTAACTTGAAAATGTCGCTTGATAGCCGATTCAACTAAATCACCAAATTGACCAATCACAGATAGAACAATTGTTAAAACCACCATGATAAAATAGTTGTGCCCAAAGTATATTTTGGCTGGGAAAACGAGTAGATAAATCATTGCAATAACTAATGCACAAGCTACACCACCCAGTGCACCTTCAATTGTCTTATTGGGTGAAATTTCTGGCCAGAGTTTTCTTTTACCATATTGTCTGCCAATCATATAAGCCCCAATGTCAGTTGCCCAGACAACAAATAATCCAAAGAATAACACTACCACACTGGAAGATCTAGCTAAAGCAAAGGATTCAAATCCGACTCCTGCGTAAAGCATTGCAAGAACTGGAAAAGCCGCCTCCTCAATTGTGTACGTATTTTTTGAAACAACCGACAAACCCAAAAAAAGCATAATAACAAAATAGACCAATGCATACTTCGATGTGGTTGTTGCTAAAAAACCAAACCACGGATTTTTCGGTAAGACTAGCAACACTGAGCCAATGATGGCCAGTGCCCCCTCAATACTAAGGATGGTCAACTGCTTCATTCGAAACAATTCATAGACACCCACGACAGCAAAAGCTGCTGCCATGATATTCACTGCTTGACCACCAAAATCAAAAAAGACAATCGGTAAAAAAAGTGCTAAAGCGATAACCGCAGTGATAACACGTTGTCTCATTATTTTTCCCCCTCTTCTTTCACTGATCCAAATCTACGATCTCGCTGTTGGTATGTTGCAATCGATTCTTCTAGCAACTTTTCATCAAAATCTGGCCAAAAAGCCCTGGTAAAAAAGAATTCAGCATACGCAATTTGCCATAAAAGAAAATTACTTATTCGCTCTTCGCCACTTGTTCGAATAACTAAAGCTGGGTCTCTTAATTGCGGTGGTAAAAAACCAGTCATCAAATGATTCGCTAAAACTTCTTCATCAATCGTTTCAACTGGCAATTGATTGGATTTGACTTCATTGGCAATCTCCTGAACAGCCGTAACGATCTCCGCTCTACTCCCATAGTTTAAAGCAAAGTTTAAAATCATTCCTGTGTTCATTTTGGTTTGCTCCATAGCCCGTTCGACTGCTTTTTGAGTATGCGCAGGTAAGTGTTCTTTGTAGCCCATAACGTGAACTTTAACATTTTCTTTGATAAGTTCTGGAACGAATTTATCAAAAAAATCAACTGGTAATTGCATCAAAAAATCGACTTCTTCTGTTGGCCTTTTCCAATTTTCAGTTGAAAAAGCATAGAGCGTAAGAACTTTCACTCCTAATTTTGACGCATGCTTCGTGATTTTTTTTACCGTTTCCATTCCTTCTTTATGACCAGCAACCCTTGGCAAACGACGATTTTGTGCCCATCTACCATTCCCATCCATAATAATCGCAATGTGTTCAGGGACCGGCAATTCTGGATGAAACTCATGTAATTTTTCTTCTTCTAAATATTTTTTCTTTTCTGGAAAAAAACGTAACATATTCCTCGCTCCAATCATTTGACTGTTATTCCGTCCTACCTAACAATTTTTTTAATACTGAAGACAGTTGATATTTGAAAGGTTTTGCAACAATCGTATAGATTCCTAAATATTTGTAGGTATACCCATTAAAAGACTGCTTAAATTTTAAGACACCATCAGATCCGTCAAACACTCCTTTTACTCCGTAAAAATTGTATCTTGGTATTTGGTGTGTGACTGCATAGGACATCATCAAATGTTGAATACCATAAGGACCATAGAACTTTTTGAACATTTCATTTGTAAAACTGAAGAGATAAGTCACTTCTTGAGGTTGAATAATAAACATCGCGCCAGCTAATAAAATACTCTCTCCATTTTGTGTTATTAAATCTTTTGCTTCGTTTACTCTTTTTTGATGTTGTTGGTATTGAGCCTGAAACTCTTTTAATTGTTTTTTCTTCTTCTTATGATTTGGTTTTTCAAGAAGATCTTTTTCAAGATTATTTATGTCCACTTGTAACGAGTCCATAACGACTTGCTGTTTTTCTTGAAAATCGTTTAGATTTAATTCGGCAACCAAAAATTTTACATGTTCACCATACGCATCAAATGCCTCTTGATAATACGCCAATTCTTTGTCCTTAAAACCAATTCTATCTGCCGTCAATTGGGTATATTTTTTAAACATTGGTAACTCTTCATAAGTTAGTTCTCGATAGTGGATTCCAAATTCTCTCGTCTTGTTTAAATAATACTTGCCATCTTTATTGTAAGAAGCAATCAATTTATCTTCATCAAGACCCGTTAAATCTTTAATAAATTCATAGCTCACAATTGGTTGATGATTATCATATACGGCCCCTGCGGACACCAAATTTTCATGGGCTTGTTGGTTCAAATTGGCCAGAATATTTCCTTCATCATCAAATTTTTTTGAATGTAAGTTAGGAATAATTTTTAGTAAAATGCCCCCATTGGCACGCACATATTTTTTTAATTCACTTAAGAAGAAGCTCACTACTTTTCCATCAGAAAAATCCATAACTGGACCACCCGATATTTCAAAGAGTTTGCCAAGAAAAATATTGGTACTATTTAATAGTGCTCCAGCCACAATTTGGTCATGGTCTATTATCCCTACGTAGCTGGACTGCCATTGCCTCTTTTCAACAAGATCATGCTGATAGCTTGTTTGCATAAACATCCCAAGCGGATGGGATTGTTCAAAATCCATAAACTCTTTTTGAGTTAACTCAATAAACTTCAAAGCTTTCTCCTCACTTATTTCTATTTAGCAATTGTGTTTGTTTTCATTTTATGCTATATCACTTCGAAAATAAACTAGTAGAGCAAACTATTCAAAGAACTTTAGCTATTTTTTTAAGGAAAAGTGATCAACAATCATTTACAACTAGTTATTCGTCATTTCTTTCATGGCTAACTTTCACGGTTACAAAAAACATCCGAACGAAAAAGATAGCCTTAAAATCCAAAGGAAGTCTGCCATAGTATCATGACAATAGCGCTATTTCTTTTATCGTTCGGATGTTGGTTTCGTTAACTAGCAACAAATGAAAAAACTACACTTCTAACAATTCTTCTTCCTTTGTTGCTGCAATTTTATCCAGTTCTTTAATGCTTGCATCTGTTATTTCTTGAATCGTTTTTTCAGCTGTCCGTAAATCATCTTCTGTGATATCGCCTGCTTTTTGTTGCTTTTTATAAGCATCCATACCATCGCGACGAGCATTGCGAATCGCAATTTTTGCTGTTTCTGTTTCTTTTTTTACTTCTTTGACAAGTTCTTTCCGACGATCTTCAGTCAATTGAGGAATTACTAGGCGGATTACATTGCCGTCACTGGTTGGATTAATACCAATATCAGATGTTAAAATGGCCTTCTCAATATCTTTTAACGTTGATTTATCGAATGGCGTAATCATAAGTATTCTCGCTTCTGGGATTGTGATGGAAGCCAGTTGATTCACCGGTGTTGGTGCGCCATAATAGATAACAGAAATTCGATCAAGTAAACTTGCATTCGCTCTTCCTGCTCTGATTTGACCTAATTCACGTTGCAAACTTTCAGCGGTTTTCGTCATTTTTACTTTTACTTCATTTAAGATTTCGTCTGCCATTTTTTTTTCCCCCTTACTGTTGTACCAATATGTTCGCCTAAAACAGCGCGACGAATATTTCCAGGTTCATTTAGATTAAATACTAAAAGTGGTATGTCATTATCCATACTTAGCGAACTAGCTGTTGAATCCATCACTTGTAGCCCTTTTGCAATCACTTCAAGATGGGTTAACTCTTCAAATTTGACTGCTGCCTTATCTACTTTTGGATCTGCCGAGTAAACACCGTCAACATTGTTTTTTGCCATTAAAATAACATCTGCATTGATTTCAGCAGCACGCAATGCAGCAGTTGTGTCAGTAGAAAAATAAGGATTTCCTGTTCCACCTGCAAAAATTACTACCCGCGATTTTTCTAGATGGCGTTCTGCCCGGCGTCGAATGTAGGGCTCTGCGATTTGACGCATTTCAATTGACGTTTGCACACGAGTTGGTACACCTTCATTTTCAAGTGTATCTTGCAAGGCAAGTGCGTTCATCACAGTTGCCAACATTCCCATATAGTCTGCTTGCGCTCGTTCCATACCCATTTGGGCACCAATTTGTCCACGCCAAATATTGCCCCCACCGACAACAATCGCTAGCTCAACGCCTAATTCATGAACCTCTTTTAACTCTTTTACGATATCCTTAATAGTTGGCGGATTGATACCAAATCCTTTTTCTCCTGCTAATGCTTCGCCACTTAGTTTTAATACTACTCGATGATACTTTGGTTTCACCATGCCTAATTCCTCCGTATGAATGCTAACTTTATTCTACCATATAGTTTTTTAACTCGTCCTATTTGAAGCAAATTTTTTAAAAAAAGGCGATTTCTTAAAAAAAAGGGAGCGCATTTCCATGCGTTCCCTTCTGTTTTGAGAACAGAATTATTTTTTCACTTGACTCATAACTTCTTCTACAAAGTTATCTTCGCGTTTTTCGATTCCTTCGCCGACTTCAAAACGGACAAATGATTTCACAGTTGCACCTTTGTCTGCTAAATATTTTGCAACAGTCACATCTGGGTCTTTTACAAATGGTTGATCCACTAATGCGATTTCTGCTTTAAATTTATTTAGACGTCCAACAACCATTTTTTCAACGATATTGGCTGGTTTGCCTTCATTCAACGCTTGTTCAGTTAAAACTTCTTTTTCATGATCAAGTTCTTCTTGAGGAATTTGTGCTTCGTTAACATAACGAGGATTGATTGCTGCAACATGCATAGCAACATCTTTCGCTAATGCTTCGTCAGTTGAACCTTCAATAACCGTCAATACTGCAATTCGTCCACCCATATGTAGGTAGCCACCAAACGCTGCATTGTCATCTTTTTCAACAACTTCGAAACGACGGAAGCTAATTTTTTCTCCAATAACTTGCGTTGCTTCAATAAGGTCAGATTCAATTGTTCCTTTGGCTGTTTTTAGATTCATTGCTGCATCTAAATCTGCAGGTTTGTTTTCTGCAACTAATTCAGCGATTTCTTTTACTAGTTCTTGGAACTTTTCATTTTTTGAAACAAAGTCTGTTTCTGAATTGATTTCAACGATGGAAGCAACATTTCCTTTAACAGCAACGGAAGCTAATCCTTCTGCTGCAATTCGGTCATTTTTCTTTGCTGCCTTGGCCATTCCTTTTTCACGAAGTAAATCAACTGCTTTTTCAATACTTCCTTCTACTTCAACTAGTGCACGTTTGGCATCCATCATACCGACACCTGTCATGTCACGTAATTCTTTTACTAATTTTGCTGTTACTTGAGCCATCTTTCGTCTTCCTCCTAAATGTCATTCGTTCTTTTTAAAAAAGAGCTGTTTCAAAGGAGCAACAGGCTTACGCCTAGCCTTTGAAACAGCTCCAATGAATTATTCTGCTGATTCGTTATCGCCTTCAACTACGTCTACGATTTCTTCGATTGAAGTTGCTTCGCCTTCTGGTTCTACGACAAAATCTTCCTCAACCACTTGGTCTTCACCTTGATTGCCTTCAATAAATGCATCTGCCATTTTTGCAGTGATTAATTTCACGGCACGAATAGCATCGTCATTTGATGGAATAACAACATCGATTTCATCAGGATCACAGTTCGTATCAACCATCGCTACGATTGGGATGTTCAATTTTTGAGCTTCTTGAACAGCAATACGTTCTTTACGAGGATCGACAATATACATTACATCTGGAATACGAGGCATATCAGCGATACCACCTAAGAATTTTTCTAAGCGTTCGCGTTCTTTTTTGATGCCGACAACTTCTTTTTTAGGTAGAACTTCAAAAGTGCCGTCTTCTTCCATTTTATTGATTTGTTTTAAGCGAGAAACACGTTTTTGAATTGTTTCCCAGTTTGTTAAAGTACCGCCTAACCAACGATGATTTACATAATATTGACCAGAACGGATAGCTTCATCCTTAATTGCTTCTTGGGCTTGTTTTTTTGTTCCTACAAAAAGTGCAATTCCGCCATCTTCTGCGACTGCTTTCATGTAGTCATAAGCCGCATCTACTAATTTCACTGTCTTTTGTAAGTCAATGATGTAAATGCCATTTCTTTCAGTGAAGATGTATTTCTTCATTTTTGGATTCCAGCGGCGTGTTTGATGTCCAAAATGTACGCCGGCTTCTAGTAATTGTTTCATAGAGATTACTGCCATTTTTTTTCCTCCAATTGGTTTTGTTTTCCTCTCTTATTCCATGTCTCCTCAAAGAACTGAATATCAGCACCACTTTTCGGACAGAATAAGATGTGGATTTATGCGATATGATAGGCTTTTGCTTAACATACCTTTAATAGCATACAGTAGCAATAAAAGAATGTCAATAACTTCGCATCCTCAATCACAACTAATTGAATTTTACCTGATTTTCAGACAAATAACAAGCGATTACTGCCACGATTGACCTTGATAACTGACCAAAAATGAAACAAAGCAACCATCGCAAGTCCAGTACTTTTTTTACTTTTTGTAGACTGCCAGCTCTTCTTTATCTGTTCAATTCTCTTTATTTTTGATATGATAAGAATGAATTTTTATGCAAGGGAGAACAATTATGCGAAAATCGGAACGTCATCAAATTATTAAAAAAATCATTCTCGATTCAACGATTCAAACCCAGGAAGAATTGTTAACAGAATTAAAAAAACAAGGTGTTACCGCCACACAAGCAACTATTTCCCGTGATATTCGGGATTTAAAAATTGTAAAAAAAGCGGATAAAACTGGTCAAGTTCGCTTTGAACTATTTAAGGAGACTACTCCGACCGAAGAACAAACAGATCATAACGAGTTATTTCGACAAATCAACGAATTTGTAAAAAAAGTGGATACTGCCCAGTTTTTAACAATCGTTCATACTTTGCCCAATAATGCTCAACTACTAGCCGCAAGTTTGGATGATTATCCGCTCTCCGGCAAGGTAGCAACGATTGCGGGATTTGATACAATTTTGATTATTACAAAATCAAATGAAGATGCGGAAGCAATTGCGAATTTCTTTAAAACACAATTATTTTTATAAGAAAATTGAACAGCATTGCGCAGTAAATCATAACCACCCTTCAAAAGGGTGGTTTGCTCTGAGGCTATAAGCCTCTGCTACTAGCCAGCGTCTCAAGGCGCTGGCTTTCACCTTGTTCAAGCCACATTGGTTTTGTCACTTTTGCTATCTCTAAAGAGACAACTCTATCACTTCTTAACCCTTAAAAGGGTCTTCATATTCTCGAACACTTAACTTATCTAGTGCTATATCATGGTTTTCCTGTTCTTGAATATATTTTTTGATGGTCGCTTCATTAAGACCAACTGTACTCGCATAGTATCCTTCCGACCAAAAATGACGATTGCCAAATTTGTATTTTAAGTTTGCATGCTTGTCAAACATCATCAACGCGCTCTTTCCTTTCAGATACCCCATAAAACTTGACACACTTATTTTTGGTGGAATACTTAAAAGTAAATGTACATGGTCCGGCATTATGTGACCTTCAATTATTTCGACTCCCTTATAGCTACATAACTGCTTAATCATTTCTTGAAGACTTGCGCGGTATTGATTATAGATAATTTTTCTTCTATACTTTGGAGTGAATACGATATGGTATTTGCACATCCACTTCGTATGGGCTAAGCTATTTGTTTTATTAGCCAACACTATCTCTTCCTTTCGTTAACAATATGGCCTGAACAACTATATTTTAACGCTTAAGAAGAGATTTTTTTGTATAACTTTTTATCTTCCACCCGCATAGCAGGTGGTTTTTTGTTTCGCACGCGTTGCGAGCTCAACCGAGTCTAAAGACAATAATAAAAAGCAATTCAGGACGCTGACACCAGCCAACGTCCTGAATTGTTTTTTCGTTAAATTGAATTGAATTTTATGAAAAATCAATGGTTACACTGACTTCTTGGACCGGCACATCATAGAATGGGTCTTCTCTGCGACCAAGGAAATCGCGACCTTGTTTCGGAAACATTGCGTACAACAAAACGTCCTCTTCTGTTTTGGCGTAGGTGTCAATTTCTTTTCGCAATACAGCTAGTTCAGGTTTCAATAAATCAGCAGGACGACAAGTAATGACTGGATCGTTGCCAATAATTTTTTCCCGAATTTCATCTGAAATAGGTGCAGGGGATTGACCATATTGGCCACGAACGTAATCTTTGATTTCATTTGGGATTAACTTGTAACGTTCCCCTGAAATAACATTCATTAAAGCCTGAGTACCAACCATTTGTGATAATGGTGTAACCAATGGAGGAAAGCCTAAATCTGCTCGAACTCTAGGGACCTCTGCCAAGACTTCTTCATATTTATCTTGCAAGCCTTGTTCGGTTAATTGGCTAAGCAAATTGGACAACATGCCTCCAGGAACTTGATAAATAAGGGTTTTTGGTTCAATATCTTTTACTTTAGGATTTAGTATTCCTTCATTTCGGAAGCGGTCACGAATTGGATTAAAATATTCCGCAACTTGGCTAAGTTTCGTTAAATCTAAACCGGTATCAAATCCCAAGCCCTCCAACGCAATCGAAACGGATTCCGTGGCAGGTTGACTGGTCCCACCAGCAAATGAAGAAATAGCCGTATCAATAATATCCGCTCCAGCTTCTGCTACTTTAAGGTAGGTCATTTCTGAAATACCACTGGTTGCGTGGGTATGCACTTCAAGCGGCAATGAGACCGCATCTTTTATGCGACTCACTAATTCGTAGCCAGTCTCAGGAGTCAAAACGCCTGCCATATCTTTAATACAAATAGAGTCCGCACCAGTGTGTTCCATTTCTTTGGCAAGTTGCACAAAATAATCAACCGTATGAATGGCACTCGTTGTATAGGAAATGGCCGTTTGACAATGGCCTCCAGCTTCTTTCGCAGCAGTAATCGCGGTTTGCAAATTCCGTGTATCATTTAATGCATCGAATACACGAATGATATCAATCCCATTTTTGACTGATTTTTCGACAAATTCCCGCACAACATCGTCTGCATAGTGGCGATAGCCTAGTAAATTTTGACCACGTAATAACATTTGGAGTTTGGTATTTTTGACTTCTTTACGGATACTACGAAGACGTTCCCATGGATCTTCATTTAGAAAACGAACACAGGAGTCAAATGTTGCCCCTCCCCACATTTCTAATGAATGGAAGCCTACTTCATCCAACGTGTGAATGATTGGCAACATATCAGCCGTTGGCATCCGTGTTGCAATCAGGCTTTGTTGCCCATCACGAAGTACGGTTTCCATAAAGCGAATTTGTTTTTTCATCGTTGCACTCCTTTCCATTTTGAATTATTTGAATGATTTTTGCTTGCATTTCTTGGATAGAATGCACACGGGCACGACCACATTCTTTGGCATCTTTTTGACAGATCAAGCATGAACGGCTAGGCAAGCCTAGGTCGTTGCGACTAAGCGTAGCAATCGACCCGTTGTTTGCTAACCAATGAACATCCAAATCCACCAAACGGCCAAGTGGCTGTGTTTCTTCAATAGCAACCATTTTTTGTTTCAGCACCATCGGATCAAGCGAGCAATGAAAATAATATTCGGGACCAGTTTTTAAATTGGAAAAAAGACACTCTTGACTGGCAATTTGACTGAACTGCTGTTTGATTTGCTGAACAATTGTTAAAAAGACTTGCTCGATAATCGGTGATTGCTTCACTGGACCAGGGATATTCATCGTTGCACAAAGCAATGTGCCCTTTGTCTGACTCAGCATTTGTTCCTGGCGAGCGACTCGCTGTTCACGAGCAGCAAGCATTTCCCTCAGTGAAACAGACACTCCTTGAAACGGATCGTTACACATTCCGTACCACATCAATCAGGCTGCCATCACGGTATTCAATGACTGCGACAACCTTATCGCCATATTGGATGGCATCAGGTGTTCCAACAATGCCATACGCTTTTTCTTGTAATTCTTTAATGGTAAATTGCGGAATATCTATATTTTTGAAGTGTTCAATTAAATCTTGTCTTAATGGGTTGATGGCAACCCCAATCTCCGTTACAACCACATCCACACTGTTACCAGGTGTGACAACTGTATTGACATGTTCAACAAATGTCGGGATTCTTCCACGAACAAGTGGCGAAATCACCAAACTCATTTTGCATGCCATACTTGTATCTGAGTGACCACCGGAAGCGCCACGAATCACACCATCTGATCCAGTGATGACGTTCACATTAAAATCTGTATCTACTTCTAATGCCGACAAGATTGCTGTATCTAGTTGATTGATGACTGCACCTTTACTAAACGGAGAAGCATACATATTGGCATCAATTTCGTAATGATTGGCATTTTCACCTAACGAAACAGCAGAAGGATGATCAAAATCTTGGACATCAATAATTTTTTCAACAAGTCCTTCTTGCAATAACTCGACCATCGCATTGGTAATACCACCCAAAGCGAAGCGTGCTTTAATGTTATCTTTCAACATTTGTTCCCGCATAAAGCGAGTCACTGCCAAAGCTGCACCACCAGTCCCTGTTTGGAAAGAAAATCCTTCTTTATAATAAGGAGAATTCGTAATGACCTTTGAGGCGTACTCAGCAATAATCAATTCTTTGGGATTCTTCGTAAAACGAGTGGCTCCCTTGGCAATCCCCGCTGGATCACCAATCGCATCAACGACTACCACATAATCCACATCTGTTTGAGGAATACTGATTGGTGTATTAGGATACGGAACCAAAGTATCGGTAATAATCACCACTTGATCTGCATATTTGGCATCAATCATGGCATAACCTAGTGATCCACAAGTAGCTTTTCCTTTTGTCCCATTCGCATTGCCGTATGCATCAGAGCTAGGTGCACCTAAGAACGCAACATCGATATGGACATCACCGGCTGCAATTGCTCGCGCACGGCCTCCATGAGAACGAATCACAACTGGATTTTCCATGATCCCTGCGGAAATGGCTGCCCCAACTTTATCGCGTAGACCGGATGAAGTAATATTTGTCACAACACCGTTCTTGATATGATCAATCAATGGTTCATGAACATTGGCAATCGAACTAGGAGCGATTGAAATATTTTTAATGCCCATTTTGGCGATTTCATCCAGAACCATATTCATCACAAAATCACCTTCACGAAAATGATGGTGAAATGAAATCGTCATGCCATCTTGTAACCCTGTTTTTTCAATAGCTTCACGAATGGATCCTACTAATTTTTCATCTCGAGGTTTCACCGGTTTAATCACACGGCTTGCTTCTTGGTAATCGGAAATATGAGCAAGTTCCCCTTCATAAATACCAAATTGATCAGCATATTCTTTGGGAATATCGCGACCTACTTTATTCATCACCATGATTAAATTTCCTCCTCCGTAATCATCTTCGCTGCAATTGCTAGTGCAATCACTCGTTGTGCACGTTCAACGATTGGTTTATCAACCATCTTTCCATTTACTGAAATAACGCCAGATCCTTTTTCTTCTGCTTCACGAATACCCCAGATGACTTCTTTGGCATTTTGAATTTCTTTCTCTGTTGGACGATAAATGGCGTTAACCAATGGAATTTGACGAGGGTTAATCACTGACTTGCCATCAAACCCTAATTGTTTGATACGGGTTACTTCATTTTGGAAACCTTCCACGTTATCCACATCGGAATAAACAGTGTCAATAGCCGCAATGCCTGCCGCTCTTGCTGCATGAAGAATCATGCTACGCGCGAAGAACAATTCTTGTCCGTCTGGAAAACGGCGCGTCTTCATGTTTGTCACATAATCTTCTGCCCCTAGCGCAATTCCGATCAATCGATCAGAGGACGTGGCAATCTCTCTCGCATTTAAAACGCCTTCTGCTGATTCAATTGCTGCCATCATTTTTGTCGTTCCTAATTCGATACCATTTTCTTGTTCAACTCGGGTAATCACTTGATCCACATCAATAATGTCTTGAGCTGTTTCTGTTTTGGGTAACCGGATGACATTGGCACCAGCAAGCACCATTGCTTCCACATCTTGTTCTCCGCCAGCATCGAGCGCATTGATGCGGACAACCGTTTCCACTTTGCCGTAATCAAACGTGCGTAACGCAAAATGCACCAACAGCCGTGCCGAATCTTTTTCCTTAAGCGAAACGGCATCCTCAAGGTCAAACATAATCGAATCCGCTCCATACAAAGCAGCATCTCTTAACATAGCAGCATTTGCACCAGGTACAAACATCATCGTTCTTCTTAAGCGTTCCATGAGTCGATTTCCCTCCAATCAAATTGTTCCTGCTCAGCGGCACGGTAAACAGCCGTAATCGTACGTGCTTGAATGGCACAATCCAAAGCACCTTTATCAATTGCAGTAATTTTTGCGGCTGTAATATCTAAATGGTTCAACTTTTGTTCAATCACTCGCCGTATTTGACGACCAAATTGTTTTTCAACACTGCTTTCAAGTGCAATATCAATGGTATTTGTATCCGTTGGTTCAACAGTTATCATGATGTCGCTAGACTCAACTGTTCCAGCAACAGCAGTTTTTCTTATTTCCACACTAATTCACCTCTATAATTATAATTCTTTTCTAAATACTCATAACTGGATTGTGGTAAAAGTTGTTTCAATAATACTTGGTTGTTTTCTTTTAATGCTTGACGAACTTTTGTTGCACTGACAATCTCACCTTTGATTGTCAACCTAGAAAAGACATACAATTCTATTTCTCCGGCGAACACTTCCTTCATCGCTTGATTGTAGACCTCAGTTACTTTTGAATACGGTTCTTCTCCAACAAAGCGTTTTGTAATGCCTAGAACGGGAGCAATTTTTTCTTTAAATAAGGTTGCATCAACCCGCGCCTGAATTTTTGCCAATTCCAAGGGTGCCTGATCTTTTAAAAAATAGGTTGGAAATGTTAAGGAGGAAACAAGATAATTTTCAGTGGGCACCACTGTGACATTCGCAAATTCGGCTACACCCGCTCGAACCATCGCTAGCCGATCAGCAAAGGAAAAAGTAGACTGATTCTCTGATAAAACAAAAACGTACACTTGCTCACTCAATTTAGCAGCTTGCTCTACTAAAAACAGATGCCCTTTTGTAAAGGGATTCGCATTCATCACAATCGCACTTGCTTCACGCGATTGTCTTTGTTCACTTAACCATTGGAGGTAAGTTGCAAAATTAGGTGTGCCAATCTCCATGAATAAAACAGCATCCGTCATGAGAATTTCGCTGAAACCCAAAGAATGGAAAATAGCACCATTCTCCGGTTTCGTATAGACAAAGGTATGATTGATTCCTTTTGCTTGCAATTCATTAAGAAGATGGACAACGATTTTTGTCAATAAGTTTTCCGATTGGTAGCGACTGCAGACGACGAGACATTTTAAAATAGTGCCTTGGTAAGAACCTGTAGCAACCAAAGTGTCATTCAAAAATATTCCAACGGTATAGTCCACATCTTCATCTGGGTACAGCTTTGCCTGAACAAGCAAGGTACGCCAGGCATCCCTCATTTTGACATCTCGCTTAATCCAGATTCTTCTTAATTCAAACAAACGAAACCCTCCTTACTTTTTAGGTGGAAATAGCTTAGCTAGTACTTTTGAAGCTAAATAAATTAGGAAAAGAACAAAAAATACGCCGCCCCAGCCCATAATCAATAATTCAAAAGATTGTTTTAAATCTGCTATATTTATATTCATCATATGTTCCTTTCTTCACTCAGACTAGAAGTGCCAATAATAAACCGCCCGCAATAACTGATGCAATCTGACCAGAAACATTGGCTCCAGCTGCATGCATAAGAATAAAGTTTTGAGGGTCTTCTTCGGTTGCCATTTTTTGGATTACCCGGCTAGACATTGGAAAGGCAGAGATTCCTGCAGCGCCAATCATCGGATTGATTTTTTCTTTTCTAAATAGGTTCAAGAATTTTGCGAACAATACGCCGCCAATAGAGTCCATTACAAAGGCCACCAGACCCAAGGCAATCACAATCAATGTATCGACTTTTAAAAATTCTGCGTATTGCATTTTTACAGAAACGGTTAATCCTAACAGAATACTGATGATATTAACTAATTCATTTTGAGCAGATAATGATAGGCGATCCAACACACCACATTCACGTAATAAGTTCCCAAACATCAAGAAGCCAACTAATGGCAAGGAAACTGGCGCAATCAGTCCTGCTACAACGGTGATGACAATTGGAAATAAAATTTTTGCCGTTTGCGAAACTTCACCCGCACGGTAAGTCATGCGAATTTGGCGTTCCTTTTTCGTTGTCACTGCTTTAATCGCAACTGGTTGGATAATCGGCACAAGGGCCATGTAAGAATATGCCGCAACCATGATGGCTCCCAAATACTTCGAATGAAGCGTATTGGCTACGAAAATTGACGTAGGACCATCTGCTGCACCGATAATCCCAATTGAAGCGGCATCGTTCATATCAAATCCTAAAACAATGGCTAAAATAATCGTAAAGAAAATCCCAAATTGCGCAGCCGCACCAAACATTAATAAAAATGGATTTTGTAGTAATGGGCCAAAATCAATCATTGCCCCGATCCCAATAAATAAGAGCAATGGGAATAATTCCGTGGATATTCCTGCATCAAACAACACTTGAAATGGGCCAACTTCTCCTCCCGCACTCAAAACACCTGTGTTGGGAAAGTTTACCAATATTGTCCCTAATCCCATGGGTACCAATAAGGTTGGTTCATATTCTTTTTTGATCCCGAGATACATTAATACGCACCCGATCACCATCATAACAATTCGTCCTGGTTCTTGACCCAGTCCAATTACACCTTGTAATAAAGTTTCCACTCAATTCACTTCCTTCACTGATTTATTTAATTGTAATTAAGGCATCCCCAGGGTTAACGACTTCCCCTTGAGCAACATGAATACCAGTAATTGTTCCTGCTTTGTTGGCAACCACTTCATTTTCCATTTTCATTGCTTCTAAAATCATCAGTGGTTGATTTTCTGCTACTGTGTCACCAACTTGAACCAACACTTTTAAAATTGTTCCCGGCATAGGTGCTGTTAATGCATCTGCTCCGGCTGGTTCAGAAGATGTTGATTGCGCTGCTACCACTTCCTCCGATTTAGGTGTTTCTTCCTTTGGTGCAGGCGCTGCAACAGGTTGCACAGCAGGTATCGGTTGTGGTACACCACCAATCTCTTCCATCTCTACTAAATATTCTTTGCCATCAATTGAAATTTTGAACTTTCTTAACATCGTTATCCTCCATTCTTACTTTTCATTCTTTTTTTTGAAATACTCCGAACAATTTGTTGTCCATTGGTCGAGTCACTTGCCACAAGTGCCGCCGCAATCAGTGACACCGTCTTCACTTCTTCGTTTCGTTGTAGAATTCGTTTGATTACAAATTGACTTTTGGGACGATCATTCGCCGCAATACTTGTGGCTATGACAGATACCAAAGGATAATCAGCTGAATCAACCTCAACAAATTCTGGAAGCTGTTGCCATTCATTTTCACCCTGTATCAACGAATGTTCCACAACGACGCTATCGTTATTGAAATCGTTTTCTATATTTTGAGTTTTTTTCCTAAATAATGAATGAAACCATCCCATGTTGATTCTCCTTTCTTCTTGTTCACTACACTTCTATTATAATTTCATGCATCAATTTTTATAGTGAAAACGTTGATATTAATTGGTTTTTTAGTGTTTTTTTCTTTTGGAGTTACAGAAAAAGCAACGTGAACTACCATCAAATCAACATTCTATCGCAATTAAGATTTTATTAATATTTCGTTAAGTATCTGATAAGAAATGTCGTTTTAATTGTTCTTTTTTTGTTTTTTTATCCGCTTTCATATTCTATTTTGTGATTTATTTCTTTATTCTTAAGATGTAAAAAAGAGACAGGTTTTACTTGTTATAGAACAAAGGATGCATCCAAACTATTTTTTAAGCAATTCTCTGTCACCGCTTACAAAAAAGAAGGATTTACGAAAGGATGGACAAAATGTTATTAACGATTCTTGCTTACGCAATGATTATCGTCTTCATGTACGTCATCATGAAGAAAAAGCTCTCTCCATTTACTGCATTGGTAATTGTTCCCCTGTTTTTCACATTAATTGCGATTTTTACAGGTGTGGCTAGCCCACCAGTTGGCGCAGATGGTAACGTTCCAGATGTTAACTTAGGAAACTTTGTCTTAGACGGCATCGCAACGACATCAAAAACAGGGATTATGCTCCTTTTTGCTATTCTTTATTTCTCAATTATGCTTGATGCTGGATTATTTGATCCCATCACCCGCAAAATGATTCACTTTGCTAAAGGTGACCCAATGAAGGTCCTAATGGCAACTGCCGTTGTAGCTGCAGCAGTGTCTCTAAATGGAGACGGAACAACGACCACCTTAATTTGTATTTCTGCTTTCCTACCTATTTATAAAAAATTGAATATGAACATTATGAACCTAGGTGTTCTAATTATCTTGCAAAATACAATTATGAATCTATTGCCTTGGGGGGGACCAACAGCGCGTGCAATGGCTGTTTTAAATGTCGGTGCAGACATCCTCTCTTACTTATTACCAGGAATGATTATTTCCGTTTTGTATGTAATCTTCTTTGTTGCTTATCGCATGGGGAAAAAGGAACGGGAACGTTTAGGCATTAGTCATTTAACCGATGAAGAAATTGATGCAATGACAACCGTTACTGACCCAGAATTACTTGATATTCGTCGACCAAAGAATTTTGCATTCAATGGAATCTTAACGTTGGTTTTAATTGCTTGGTTAGTCTTAAGCTCATTTGTTGAACAATTAGGCTTACCTGCTTGGGTAGAAATGCCACCTTTATTCTTATTCTTAATCGGTACATGTATTGCATTGATGGTCAACTATCCAAAACTAAAAGATCAATCATCTCGTATTGGCGCAAATGGTGGCGATGCAGTTCAAGTTGTTATCCTTGTCTTTGCTGCCGGAGTTTTCATGGGACTATTCCAAGGTTCAGGGATGGCCGAAGCCTTAGCAAACAGCTTTGTTGATTTGATTCCAAAACAATTAGCTGGTGCTTGGGGATTAGTTATTGCTTTAATCTCTGCTCCAGGAACTTTCTTTATCTCAAACGATGGTTTCTACTTCGGCGTCTTACCAGTCTTGGCCGAAGCAGGTCGTTCTTATGGATTTGACAATATGTCAATGGCATTGGCTTCTCTAATGGGACAAGCATTCCACTTATTAAGCCCACTAGTTGCTTTCATTTATCTTCTATTAAGATTAACAGGATTAGACATGGGACAATGGCAAAAAGAATCCGCAAAATATGCTTTAGGAATCTTTGTCATCTTTGTTGTTACCATTATCCTATTAGGCCATATGCCACTTTACATTCCACAATAAAGCTTCTTGTTCAAAGAGCGTCGCGAAGCACATTCCCGACGTTCTTTGATTCGTTTAAAAAATAGAAAGGATGGATTGAGATGAATCCCATCATCACAGCAGTAAAGAAAAATTTAGACCTAACAGAAAACAAGCCTTTAAAAGTTGCGGTCTATGAAGCATTTAGAAAAACTATTATTCTTGGAGATATTCCTGCCGGAGAACGGATCAACGAAAAGGAATTTTCAGATGAATTGAATATCAGTAGAACACCAATCCGCATCGCAATGAAATCACTCGTTGAAGAACAATTGGTTCAACATGTTCCTCGCGTCGGAATCGTGGTCAAAGGCATTGGAATCAAAGATGCCTATGAAATTTATGAAATTCGAAAATCACTTGATACCCTCGCAACGATAAAAGCTATGAAGTTGATGACCAAAGAAGACTTCCAGGAATTAAAAGAACTACTTGAACGAGGAGAACATTACAACCAAACGGATCAAGTCGACTTACTCTTACAAAACTTTTCAGACTTTAACGCCTTTATCTACGAAAAAAGTCAAATGCCTAGACTACGTGCAATCGTCCTGGATTTGCAAACGTATTTGGTTTACTTCCGTGATATCGCCATCCGAGCTTCTGCTAGAAGAAGTATTGCCTTAGAGGAGCATTGGCTCATTTATCGTGGCATGTGTACCAATAACACAGAGCAAATCACCTTGATTACGCACGAACATTTGAACCACTCCCTAGAATTTATTGTCAAAGAAATGGAGAATCGCAAAATTGATTAAGCAACTTCAACGCATTGCTACAATGGCCCAAACGGCTCTTTTTTATGAAGTAGCCCTTTCTCCAAAACCAGGACTAGTGGACCGTCATACAAACGGTGCCCACCGCGATATGGATTTTTTCACCTTCATCAAAAGTATTCAAGCACTGGCACCCTATTTTTATCACTATCTAATAACAGGCTACCATCATGAGGGAACCTTAAAAGAGTTATTTGAGAAAGAACGAACCATCGGAACATTCGCAGAAACTGCCATGTTAATCGCCACGAACCAGATTAATACCCATAAAGGGGCCAACTTTTCATTTGCTGTCTTACTAGGTGCAACCGGCTATTATTTGAAACAAACAACCATTCATCTTCCTTTAACTAGCAAAGACACAGCAAAGATTCTCAACCTAGCCTCTACTATGACCCAACACCTCGTTCATGAGGATTTTGATAATCTTTCTCATAAATCCTCACTTTCAAACGGAGAGAGGGTATACTTAACCAAAGGAGTCACTGGTATCCGCGGGGAAGCCGCAAATGGCTATCCGGCCTTACGTGATCTTTTGTTACCCTTCATGAGAGAAAAAGCCCATTCGATTGATGAGCTTTTTTTACTACGTTGCCTAATTTATTTAATGAGCCAGTTAGAAGATACGAATATTCTTCATCGTGGTGGACGACCTGCTTTGCAACAAATTCAAGCGGAAACCAAAAAAATTCACGAGAGCAACCTGTCTTCAAACCAGTTGCTTCGTGAATTGCAATGCTATGATACTATTTTAACGGAACGCTACTTAAGTCCTGGTGGATCCGCTGACTTGCTTTCTTTAGGCCTTTTCTTTGCTCTGTTAGAAGGCATTCTTTAATTGCCTTCAGGGTAAAAAGCATAGCCTATCCCCCAAACATTTTTTAAATATTTTACTTCTTTCGGGTTGTCTTCAATTTTATTTCTAAGATGATTGATAAAGACCATAATCGTATTTGCATCAGTGTTGTTATCTTCCCAAACATTGGAATAGATTTGATCTTTGGTAAAGACTTGGTTGGGGTTTTCCATAAAAAACTGCATCAGTTGGGTTTCTTTCGATGACAACCCCACAAGAACATCCTCTTTAAAAAATTGGTACTGATTGAGATCCAGTCGAAAGATTCCTAGGGTAATTTCATTTAACATACTTTGTTGACTTGCTTGATGAATGGCCTTTGATCGTCGTAATGAAGACAAAACCTGCGCCCGTATAATGGCCGGCTTAAATGGCTTTGTTAAATACATATCGGCCCCCATTTCCAGGCCTGTAATAATATCGGCTTCCATCGTTTTCCCACTTAAGATTAAGATAGGTACACTAGGATCTTGCTCTAGAATTAATTGGGCTAAGTGATACCCATCATTTTCATATTCCAAACTAATATCCAATAGAAACAAATCAAATTTGACCCTCGACAGGATATCAATGGTGGATTCAACTGAATCGCTTTGATAAATCAATAACCCCGTAGACTGAAGCGACTTCCAAATCAAGCGCCGAATAGCAGGATCATCATCAACAACTAAAACTTTTTGATCGTTCATTGTTCACCTCCACTGGTCTTTTTTTTTAACACATTTTTAGAAAGAGAGTACGTTTATGAAAAAGAAATCAATAAAATGGCTAAATATCGGATTATTCGGCATTATTGGTGTCACGATACTCGGTTTTTTGGGGATTCATTATAGTTATCAACAAAGCAAAGAATACGCACTTGATTTTGGGCAATCACAATTAATGAAAATTACCAAAGCAGCTGCGATGCTAATTAAATCAAACATTCAAGATCAAAGGGAACTTTTGCAACAGATTGACTTCACCTATGATTCTAATGGACAGGAAGCAATCATTCAAGAGCAATTAGCAAATCTGCTAACCAAACAAAACAAGATTGTTCAATCCCTTTTCTTAATTCCACTAGAAGATGGAAAGTCCCCCATTCAAGCAACCTCTTCAACAAGTAGCATCACGACAATGCAAGAGCTTCAGGAAGATACATTGCTAAAAAAAGAACTAGCTACTGCAACTTATGAAAATGGGGCCGTCTACTTTTATGAAAAGAGAGCCTTTTTAAACCTCTATCAACCTATTTATAATGAAAACAAGCGCCTAGCTGCTATTTTAGTCGTCCCGATCAATCTTGAAAACATCTACCAGAAAATCAAAGATGCCACCGTCGACAATGAATACAATGGATATACCATGGTGAAAAATAAAGAAATGAAAGTCATCATGCACCCCTCAAACGAACAAATTGGGTTAAATATTGTAACGGACAGAAAACAACTGTACCCTAACCTAAACTATGATGACTTGAAAAAATTGGAGAAAGAACAACTCGCACACCAATCTGGCACACTTACTTACTACTCTTATTGGTGGACTAGCAAAGAATTAAAACGTGTCTTAAAGGTAGCCGCCTACCAATGGATTACGATTGGCAATCAAAAATGGGTTGTTGCGAGTAATACCGAATTTGACCGCCACAATGCCGTGCTAAAACAAGAACTCATTATTGGTGTAGGTGTTCTCAGCATCTTTACCGTTATCCTTCTATTGCTTTATTTGACGATAAAAAACGTGATTAAACGGGAACATTTCTCCCGGGAAAATCAAAAACTATTGACGCAACAATCCCACCGTGAAACAAAATATGAACTAGAAAAAAACCTCCTACAAGAATCAAAATTAGAAATTGTTGGCCTATTAACCACCTCTATTGTGCACGATTTAAATAATTTTTTAACCCCCTTACTGGGAAACATTGAATTGCTCATGGAAGACTACAAAGCCAATCCGGCCTTGTATGAGGAATTAAACGAAATCTACCTGGCTGCCCAAAAAGGACACGATTTATCCAATCATGTTCTCCGTTTTTCAAAAGTCACCAACAATGACCGAAAACGCGTGCGACTCGCGAGCATTGTTTTGGATTCCGTTGAAACAATGAACGTCTTGCTCCCACGAACCATGGAGTTAACCATAAATCCGCAGACTGATGCCGAAATTTTTGTTGATACAGATGAAATTCAGACCATTCTCTACAATCTAATTATTAACGCCATGCAAGCAGCTCAAGGAAAAGGATCCATCCAGATAACGATTGATCGTACCGATGCCTTACAACTGGCTAAATTTAAAAACTTTTCCCATCAACACATCAACAAACAACATGTGGAACTGAAAATAACCGATAATGGACCAGGAATTCCCAAAGAAATTCAGACCAAAATCTTCACTCCTTTCTTCACAACCAAATCATCAGAAGAAGGAACCGGCCTAGGCTTGTTTATCGTCCAATCCATTGTGAAAAAAAATGATTGGCTATTAAAACTGGACTCTTCACCAACGGGAACCTCGTTTACTATTGCTATTCCAATTGAGGAATAAAAGCAAATCCAACATTCCTTTTCAAATGTTGATGGAATTGAACAAATAATTGAACCAAAAACAACAGATAAAACGACCCGAACGATTCCCTGAAGAGGCACTATCGTTCGGGTTGGTATTTGTTATGGATTGTTTAACCATCTCTTTGCCGGCAGCAATTCTGCAAAAAAACTCAGCTATAGCAGTTCTATTGAGACCTTCATCGGATTTCAAGACAATTGACGAACAAAACTCCAATTTTCAATGGGGGCTTTGATTAACAAATGAATGTTATGTGAAAACTGCTGAAACTGATTTCTACGATAAAATGCACAGTTTTACTTCGTGTTGGTGATTAAAAATAATTGTTTCCCCTTTTGTCGCTCAATATGAGGCACAATGAATTCCTCTATAAAACGACTACCAATACTTTTTCCTTGCATCCTGTCACTGACTGCCAGCATTTCCAAATACCATGAATCATTTGTAAAGCGTTCTTGGCAATCTTTTTTGGCGATTGATAAAAACTGCAGTAATTTCATTAAATTACGTCGCCATAGACTTGTAATCAAAGATAAGGCCCCTGCTTTCACCGACGTCCACCAATCTTAGCTTTTTCACAGATTGCAATTCATTCCACTTTTTTCGGTTAATCTAATGAAGAATGATGCATTAGCCGGTTAATGTGAACTCCTAAATATGCTATTTCATTCTCAGGAATCTTTGTCTCGTAGGTTTGATCAATAAAAGCTTTGACCTTTGTGGCCACATCCATCGCAATTGGGTATAGAGACCACATTTGACGATAGAAATCATCATTTTTTTCGTCAATCAACCCATTTGAAAAAAAGCGATCAACAAAATAGCGAACATGTGTTACAAACCTTGAATAGTGTATAGAATTAGCATCCAGAGGCTTCATTAATGAATATCTTACCATATTTATAATCGTTCCGACTAGTTTGGCTTTTTCTAATCCATTAGACTCTGTAGTCATATCGGTTTGTGCATTTATCAAATGAAAAGCAATATTTGCTGCTTCCTCTTCGGGGAGAAGACAATCAAACTCCTCAGAAAGTAATCGAATTGCTTGTCTACCAATCTCAAATTCAGTTGGATAATAATTCTCAATCTCCCATTGGAGTCGATTAATAACATTCATTCCATTTTCAAATCTCTCGACTGCAAAGTTCAAATGATCCGATAATGTTAGATAGATATTCGTATTCATTTGCTTTATGGATGCACTCTCTGCTAAAGTCACAATTGCTTTTGTCATCTCAAAATAACGAATCGGGATTTCATTGATGAGTTCTGCGAACTGTGAAGATTTCATTGTATCAATTGATAGAAAAATTTTATCTACATCGGAATCTGGAATTGCATCCCCTATTTTTTTTCCATAACCAATACCTCTTCCAAGAACGATTAATTCCTCGCCCTCTTTTTCAACTAAGACAACACTAGAGTTTAAAACTTTCTTTACGAAAATCACAGCTATCCACTTCCTTAACTACGCTTCATATAAACTATCTCCATTTGTCTCAATAACCCGTTTATACCATTCAAAGGATTCCTTTCGAGAACGATTGTACGTACCATTCCCTTCATCATCAGCATCTACGTAAATAAAACCATATCTTTTTGACATTTGTGAAGTCCCAGCACTGACCAAATCTATTGGCGCCCAACTCGTATATCCTATAAGATCTACTCCCTCATCAATCGCCTCTTTCATCTCTTTAAAATGTGCTTCAAAATATGCTTGTCGATAAGGGTCGTAAATCTTCCCATTTTCAACTTTATCAACTGCTCCCATTCCATTTTCCACTACCATCAAAGGGATCTGATATCGATCATAAAGCTCAATCAACGAAATTTTTAACCCTTTAGGATCAATTTGCCATCCCCAGTCAGTAGAAGGTAGATAAGGATTTTTTACACCAAGTACTGTATTTCCAGGTGTACGTTCTGCTTTAGGATCTGCAGATTCAGCCATTGACATGTAATAACTAAATGAAAGAAAATCAACAGTATACTTCTTTAATAGTTTCCTATCATTTTTTTCCATATTAATAACGATGCCTCTATTTTGTAAATCCCGTTCAATTAAACCGGGGTACTCTCCTCTTACTTGAACATCCGCATAAAAATTATTCTCCAAGTTTTTTCGTTGAGTCAACTCAACATCTGCAGGTGAACATGTTAATGGATAAGTCATCAATTTAGTTAACATGCATCCAACTTTATTGTTTTTATTTTTTTCATGAGCATATTTTGTTACGAGTGAACTTGCAATAAATTGATGGTGTAAAGCTTGGTAAATATCTTTCTCTTCTCCTCCAGGTGCAGATAATTCATCTATAATTCCTGCGGTTGTAAACGGATGTCGATGGATACTGTCAATTTCATTGAAAGTTAACCAGTATTCAACATATTCATCAAATTCATCTATACAAACTTTTGAAAACCGAACAAAATCATCTACCACTCTACGATCAACCCACCCATTATACTTCAGACTTAAATTTAAAGGCATCTCGTAGTGAGATAACGTAACAATGGGTTTCATTTTTAATCGTTGCATTTCTTTAAATACATTTTTATAAAAAGTAACACCTTTTTCGTTTGGAAGTAGCTCCTCACCAGTTGGAAATAATCTGGTCCATGCAATGGATAAACGCAAAGTTTTAAAACCCATTTCTGCAAATAGGGCCAAGTCTTCTTTATAACGATGATAAAAATCAATTCCTCTTCGCTTAGGATACCATTTTTCTGATGGATCTTTTGCAGCTCGTTCAATAGTTTCTTTCGTTATGGCTAAATGTGAGGAATAGTCTTTGTTATCAACATGTGGTTTATATGTGGCTACATCGGCTACAGACATTCCTTTACCATCTATATTCCAGGCACCCTCAACTTGATTGGCAGCAATTGCTCCTCCCCATAGAAAATTAGGAGGAAAACTTGTATTAGACATAATTCTTCACTCTTTCTTGTTTTTTTAGATTAAGATTGTATCGGAACGACCGATAATATATCCATTTCGTTAGAAACTGATTCTTCTAGATGATAAGATTCTATTTTAAATTGATCTTGGTTTGTTACAATACAAATGACGGTTGGGTCATAACCCAGTGCTATAATTTCATCCACATTAAAATGAATCATTTTTTGTCCTCTGGTTACCTTATCTCCAACTTTCACTAATGCTTCAAAATTATTTCCATTCAACTTAACCGTGTCAATCCCAATATGAAATAACAGTTCTGCACCATTTGTTGTTTTGAATCCTAGCGCGTGGTTTGTATTAAATATCATTGTAACTTCACCATCTTCAGGAGCCAGTAAATCACCTGATTCAGGTATAATAGCAATTCCCTTACCAATCATACCACTTGAAAAAACATCATCGTTTACTTCTGATAATGGGATTACTTTTCCTTCAATTGGACTTGAAAGCATTTCTTCTCCAAAAATAACCTCTTCTTCTGATTGAACTTGATCTTTAAAAAAGAAAATTACAGTAACAAAGGCAACTAAAAAGGATACAAGTAAAGTGACAAATGCCCAAATTAAGTTCATAGCGTTTGATGCATCAACAAACATTGTTATACTAGCTAACCCTGGTCCTACTAATGCGAACGCTTTTATCGATAAAATACCGGCAATTGCGCCTCCTACTAGGCTCGAAGCCATAACACTATACAAAACTCTTTTATGCAAAATCGTAACACCATATAAAGCAGGTTCTGTAATTCCAAATAGTGCAGAGATACCTGCAGAAATAGCTGTCGAACGTAATTTTGAATCCTTTGTTTTTAAACTTACAGCAAAACAAGCACCTGATTCTGCTATATTATGTGCTAAAGATGCGGGTAAATACAATAGTTCCGCACCAAGTTCACTCATAGAAGATACAGCATAAGGAATCATAGCTTTGTGCATCCCAGTAACCACCATTAATGGTAGGATTGCTGCCAAAACTGCCGTTGCCACCCAGCCAAAATGACTGTACAACCAAATAATTGCACCAGAGAAAATTGTTCCTACATTAAATCCAAGTGGACCTAATATTAGCAAAGAAATAGGAACTGTTATAAGTAAACTCATCATTGGTACAAAGAAAATTCGAATTGGTTTTGGTGAATAGCGAGTAAAAAGCCGCTCCATTTGTGCATAAAATAATACAGTTAGAATTGCTGGGAATACTTGGGAAGCATAAGCAATATTCTCAATACCAAAACCGAATAATTGGGCACCGGAAGTTAGCATCGTAGTCATATCGGGTAGAATTAAAGCACCTACTGCTGATACGGCGACAAGTTGATTGACATTGAGTTTCTTAGCAGTCGTTATTGCAACTAATATTGGCAGAAAATAAAGTGGTGCACCACCAATTAAATTCATTATTTGATACGTTTGACTTTCTGTACTCATCAAACCTGAAACAGAAACTAAAAGAAGTAACGATTTAAGAATCCCACCTCCTGCAACTGCGGGTATGAGAGGTTGAAAAATTGAAATGATAAAGTCTAGTAATACGGCCCCCCATGATTGTTGTGACTTTAAGTCATTCTGTTCAGATTGACTTATTTCCCCCAACTCTTTTTGCACTTGATCATAAACTTCGATAACATCATTACCAATTATCACTTGGCATTGAACATTTTGTCTCACGCCAATGACCCCATCTACTTTTTCTAACTGATCTTTTTTTACAAGATTATTATCTTTTAATGTAAATCTCAACCGCGTAGAACAATGTTCCAGATGCGCAACATTTTCTTTTCCACCGATTAATTGAACGATTTCTTTTGCTGTTTTATTAGTGTCCATATCGTTTCTCCTTAAAACTTTTTTGCTTGTTTATCGGCCAAATAAACAAAAACAGACAGATACCTAGCAAAACATAAAGATACTACTGATACAATCAGTTCTTTATTGTTCTACATAGGTCCTGCCTGCATTACCAGTCACATGCCTGTTTTATTAATTTCATGATAACACAAAAAAATGAAAACGCAAACAATTAATTCAATAAAATAATTGCTCCTAGTTTCTAATGGAAATTCATTCTATCTATTCATTGAAAAAAGGTATTGGTAGTTGGTTAGACAGTCAATTAGTCTCTGTAGCTAATCATTTTGTTTAGTTCACTAACAATTAAAGGTACCAAAGATAAGGTTACTACTATCAACCATTCTAAACCAGATAATGATTGTACTTTGAAGATTGGTTGTAAGAATGGAATAAATAATACTGCTAACTGCATTCCTAAACTTACTACAAAAGCTTTATTCATCGCACTATTTGAAAAGATGCCGATTTTAAAAATTGATCGTTTTTCACTACGAACAGCAAATGCTCGAGTCAATTCTCCAAATACCAATGTTGCAAAAGCCATTGTATTAGCTGTTCCATCTGCAATATTGGGATCTGATAAGACATATTCACCTAACCAATATGCAGCTAAAGTAATTGCACCAACTAAAATACCATAGAAAATCATGCTCGTAGCAAACCCATCTGCAAAAATACTTTTTTGCGAATCACGAGGTTTCTGTTTCATTACACCTGGTTCTACAGGTTCCATCCCCAATGCCAATGCAGGAAGTGAGTCAGTTACCAAATTCAACCATAGTAACTGAATAGCAACCAGTGGCATTTGGTGAAAATTCAAAGCCGTAGCAATAAAAATCGTTATAATCTCACCTATATTGCAACTTAGAAGATATTGAATAGACTTTTTAATATTTGAAAAAATTCCTCGTCCCTGTTCCACTGCATGAACAATTGTAGCAAAATTATCATCAGTTAGAATCATGTCAGCTGCGCCTTTAGCTACATCGGTTCCTGTAATTCCCATTGCACAACCAATGTCTGCAACTTTTAAGGCTGGAGCATCATTTACACCATCACCTGTCATTGCAACAATCATACCGTTTGCCTGCCATGCTTTTACAATACGCATTTTATGTTCTGGAGATACACGTGCATAAACGGAATATTGTTCTACTTTCTCTTCCAAAATTTCTTGTGGCATTAAATCCAATTCTACACCCGTCATAGCCAAATCATCATTTTTATAAATTCCCAATTCCTTAGCGATAGCGACAGCAGTCAGTTTATGGTCACCAGTAATCATTACGGGGCGAATGCCTGCATCAAAACATTGTTGCACAGCCTCTTTTACTTCTTGGCGTGGTGGATCAATCATTCCAACTAACCCGACAAACGTAAGTCCACTTTCCAAATCTTCACTTACTAAATTTTCAGGAATTTTTTGAATATCTTTATATGCAACTCCCAATACACGAAGGGCTTTTGAAGCCATCTCAGCATTTTTTTCTGTCATCATTTTCCGATTTTCGTTATCAATAATGCAACGATTCATTAAAACATCTGGTGCTCCTTTGACCATTACACGATACCCACCATCTGTTTTATGAACGGTGCTCATTAATTTTCGTTCCGAATCAAAAGGAATTTCAGCTATCCTTGGTTGATTCTTTTCCAATTCATTCTTATCGAGCAGATTGTTATACGCCTTTGTGACAAACGCTGTCTCGGTGGGATCGCCGCTCACTTGAAATTCATCTTGATTAATAATGGTTAGTTTTGAGTCATTACATAAGGTACCAATAGTCAATAGTAAATTTTCAGTATTAGGAATTGAAACATATGTCTCAACTACTGTCATTTTATTTTGAGTAAGTGTGCCTGTCTTATCGGAACAAATCACTGATGCTGCACCTAAAGTTTCAACTGCAGGTAATTTTTTGACAATTGCATGTCGCTTAACTAAACGTTGAACCCCTAAAGCTAATACAATGGTAACAATAGCCGCCAATCCTTCCGGAATTGCAGCAACACCAAGCGATACAGCCATCATAAATATTTCCAATACAGGTCGTTGATACAATAGCCCAACAACAAACATCACAATACAAACTCCTAGACAAGCAATAGATAATAATTTGGATATTTCAGCCATTTTTTGTTGTAAAGGTGTTGTGTTTTCGTCTTCAGATATCAACATGTTTGCAATACGTCCAACTTCTGTATCCATGCCTGTATTGGTTACGACACACATTGCTCGCCCATTAGTAATGACTGTTGAGGAGATCAACATATTTTTACGTTCAGCCAAAACAGTATCTTCTGGTAAATTATTAACATCTTTCTTACTTACTGGTACAGATTCACCCGTCATCGCAGACTCATCTGCTTTCAAGTTAGCCGATGAAAGAATCCGTGCATCTGCTGGAACCAAATCTCCTACTTCTAATTCAATAATATCCCCAGGAACCAATCTAACTGTATCAAGATGTTCCAATTTACCATTACGAATAACTTTAGCCAAAGGTGCGGACATTTTTTGCAATGCCTCTAAAGACTTATTAGCATTGTTTTCTTGTGAGATTGAAATAATAGCATTAATGACAACTATTAGTAAAATAATAACAGAGTCAATCCAGTCACTAAAACCACTTGAAACATAAGACAAAAAGGCAGCAATCAATAGTACAATAATCATTGGATCTTCCAGTTGACCGATTACTTTTTTTAATAAGCTTTCTTTTTTCTTTACTTCTAACTCATTTCTACCAAATTTTTCCAGCCTTTTCTCTGCTTCTTTGGATGAAAGTCCTTTTTGTATATCTGTATCCAAAGAATGTAGAACTTCTTCTTTTGATTTATCGTACCATAAATCCACGATAGCCATCTCCAATTCCTGTTGATATAAATAAGGTAGGATTTACTTGTTAACAAATAAACCCTACAACTATCAGTTCTATAAAACATAATTACGTATTTGTTTTATTTTCTCAATACATGAATCGCAAAACCGCCGAACTCACCTGCTAGGTAAATATTCTTTAATTTACCATCTTCATCATAAGCGGCTGTATCTATATTAAATGAAATCCCCTTTTCTTTTAATTCTTCAACTGCACTTTCCAGATTCTCCGTACTCATTGCAATATGTCCATTTCTACCTAAAAAAGGAGATTTCATACATTCAAAGAAAGCACCGGCGAATTCTGATTTTTGTCCATGACGAGGAGTTAAATTAAAAATTTGGCTTAATTGAAGTGCTAATTCTTGTGCCTCTGTCTTATTATCCATGTTAATTCCAATATGTTCTAGTTCAAATCTATTTGACATTATATACACCCTTTCTATTTTTTTGTTACATTGGGAACATTAATAAAGCACCAACTGTTAAGAAAACTAGGCGAATAAAGTATTGCGGAATCGTAAACTTCCAAAATTGAGCAGCTGTATATTTCCCAGTACCTAAAATCATTGCCGGCATTCCATCGATTGGTAAGAAATGTCCACACCATCCTGAAATAACAATTGCACAAGCGGCAGCAGTCGGGTCCAAACCTAAGCTAGTACATGTTGCAATAGCAAGTGGCGTGAATACATATACTGTACCAATTGTTGAACCAGTTAAAGTTGCTAGTAAACTTGTTAGAATACAGAAAGCAAAAATCATCACAAATGGATTTACATTTGTTCCTAGCATTCCAGCAACCGTTGTTCCAACCAATTTTGTTAATCCGGTACTACCTAGCGCATCTGCGACACCAATAACCCCTGCAGACATCAAAATAATAGGTGCACTAATAGCATCCCTTATTTCTTTAAAATCTAAAACACCAATTAATAGAATAACAGCAACTGATAATCCAGCCATTGCATATCCTGCATCACCAATTTTACTTTGTAAAAGCATACCTACAACCGCAAAGGCAAAGACCCCATACGTTACCAGTTCTTTCCAACGAGGCAATTCTGAAACGGATACATTTTCATTTTCTTTTGTACCCGTTAAATTTTCTTCAGCAATTGGATGATCCGGTAAAAACTTATATTGAATTATACAGTTAAGTAAAAAACCTGCAGATAAAAATAAATTAACAATTGCGAATTTGAATACTGATACACTTGCCATAATACCTGTAGAATTCAGTACAGCAATAACAATTCCATATTGAAGGGCTGTGTTAAAAGGAATCAACGGATGATTTGCTGCAAATCCAGCAGTCATAATTACTTTTGACGGAGGTAATTTTTTTGAATAAGGTAACGTAGATAAAAGACCAATTGTTAATACATAATATGCTGTGGATCCAGTACCAAATAGGCTACATCCTAACATAACGATTAGAATGATTAATAAATAAGATTTGAAACCACCTTTATTGGCCATCGCAAACATCGCCTTTTTAAAGGCAACAATGAAATTTGTTTTTTGCAAGGCAGCAATAATCGCCATAAATTCAGCTAACATAATAATGGTGGAATTTGAAAAACCGGAAAAGGCCCCCTTAATATCTGTGATACCAAAAATAACTAACAGTAAACAGGCAAATAATGGTGCAGCTCCAAATGGAATTTTTTCAATCATAATCAAAACAATCATAATAACTGTGATAGCTAATGCAATAATCATTTGAATAGTCATGGTTGTCCTCCTCATATTGACCATGCAAGAAGTAGAAAGTAGATAGCTATTCTTAATTAAAAAAGCAATCTAACTTTCCACTTCGAACTTAAAAAAGGATATTTTTTTAAGTTATTAACGCATGCCTTTCATTCTGTCCTCTTCTAGTACTTTTTTTAAGGCATCTATGCCAGCTACAGGGATTTGATTAAATGGTGCACGACATTTCCCAACATTGTGACCTAATAAAGCAGCTGCCGTTTTCACAATTGTATTTGGATTACCAAATTTGAAACAATCTCTGAAATTTTGGATACTTTCATTAGCTCTTCTAGCTTCTTCTGTTTTACCTTCAATGAACAAGTCATAGATAGAAGCCATTGTTTCGGGATATACATTCGCACAACCCGCAATTCCACCTGTACCTCCAGCTAATAGCGTCCAAATAATCAATTGATCATTTCCTGAAAGGGTATAGAATTTTCCATTTGTTTTTTTCTTGCCAGCTTCAATGTAACCTAAAATATTTGCAAAATTACCGCTAGAATCTTTAGCACCAATAATATTTTCAATTTGTGCTAAACGACCAACAGTAGCTGGTGCAATGGCATTACCAGCTCGAGCTGGAATATTATATAATACAATTGGTAAATCAACTGCCTCTGCTACTATTTTATAATGTGTATAGATTTCTTCTTGACTCGCTGCTGCAAAACTTGGACAAATAATTGATAGAACGTCTGCTCCTGCAGCTTTTGCCATTTGGCTTTGTTCTATAGTTTCCTTAGTAGAAATTGCCCCTGAACCAGCATAGACTGGTACACGTCCAGCAGCTTGATCAACTACTGTTTCAATTACTAATCTTTTTTCATCTGTTGATAAAATATAACCTTCTCCGTTGGTTCCACAAGGAAAAATACCGTGAATACCACTATCAATCATACGATCAACTTGACTACGTAATTCTTCAACATTGATTGTTTCATCCTCATTCATTGGCGTTAAAATTGGTACGATAATTCCCTTTAATTCAACTGATTTCATTACAAAATCTCTCCTTCATTGTTGTTTTATTTAACAATTCTTATTTACTTACCAATAAGAATACGGTTACAAAATAATCAAATTATATGCGGTGTTTCAACTTGTTACCTATGAAAACACCGCTAAAGTTAAAAAATTTTAGATTCCTTCACCAGATGTTGGATTATATACGCCTATTGTTTCTCGTTTTCTTCCGAATAGGTCCAATAGAGTAAATCTTTCATATTTTACACAAAGACGATTTTTATAGGCATAGACCAGATGTAACACACCATTTTTATCTTGATAAAGTGTTGGATATTCATATTGCGAATTATTCGTTTGGTTTTCACTACCCACGTAACCTTCTGCTGCTTCAAAAACCCGACCAATAGGCCATGTCTTTCCAAAATCTTCACTGACTGAAACTACTATTGGATTGCGTAATCCTGGCCACGAGACTTTTCCAAACTCAGCGTTCCTTGCTGAATTCATATTATAGGCTAAGGCAATTTCTCCAGTATGAAGTTTTATAGCACTAATACTTGCATTATTATTAGGTAGTGTTGTTGGTTTCGGAATACCCCAACTATCTCCATAATTCGTAGACTCACTACGATAGATAAAATCTGCAAATCGACTCCTCATGAATGCAACAAGATGTCCTGGTTCAACTTCAATTACATTAGCGTGAACACGACCATTACTTTCAGGCATTCGAACTACATGCCATGTTTTTCCCTCGTCATCAGATACTTGAAATTCAGTAGGATCATTAGTCAAGCCGTCCTTTGAATCTTCACAAAGCCAAGTACTATACAACCATCGTCCATTGCTTAGAACCTGAATTCCTTGCCTTCCAAATGTCCCCTCAGTTCCAAATAGTACTTCCGGATTTCCCCATGTTTCCCCTTCATCTGAAGATTTTTGAACCATAATAACGGATGTATACTGCATATTGTCTTTACCAACTTGGCGACTTTCTTGAGATGTATAAATTAACCAAATTTGGTTATTCGGTGCTCGAAAAAATGAGGGATTCTGTTCACTTCTATTTATGCCTCTGGACACTGTCACGGGAACAAGCCATTTTTGTGAATTTCCGTCAAAGGTTGAGACTAAAATTGAAATATCACCACTGCCTTCAAAACTTCCAGCGAACCAAGCACATAATAAGCCACCATCTTTTGTTTCAATGATTGCTGGAGCATGCGCTGTACTTTTCCCTCCAGTGGGAATCAGACTAAAATCAAAGCCTAGGAACGCATCATGATATAGCTTTCCGTCAGGTTCAGACTGCCTTACGTTTATTATTTTTACCAAATATCTCCCCTCCTAACGTCTTAAATGTTTATTTTTTCTTATTCTTCGCCAGGCGAATTGCATAATCAATTGCATTTTCTAAACTTGCTTCACTAGCCGTCCATTTACCTGCCTGATCAAAAGCTGTACCGTGGTCAACTGATGTGCGAATAATTGGTAAATTCAAAGTAATATTGACTCCTTGAACAGCTTTCCAATTTTTTGTTTGTTGATCATAAACAAACCCAAGAAGTTTTAATGGAATATGACCTTGATCATGATACATTGCCACAACAATGTCGTACATACCTCCATTGGCTTTGGAAAACAAGGTATCTGCTGGCAATGAACCAAATACATTAATTCCTTCCGCTTTCGCTGCTTCTACTGCAGGATTAATTTCCTTAATTTCTTCTTGACCAAATAGACCATGCTCACCACAGTGTGGATTCAAACCTGCTACAGCTACTCGAGGATGCTCAATTCCTAAATCTTTACAAGCTTGATTTGCGATACGAATTACATCTAAAACTCGTTCTTTGGTAGCTAAATCACAGGCGTCACGCAAAGAGACATGCGTTGATACATGAACAACACGCAAATTCCCATCTGCCAACATCATCGTATATTTATCAGTGTCTGTTAAGTCAGCATAAATTTCAGTGTGACCAGCATAGTGATGACCAGCCATATTCAGAGCTTCTTTGTTTAACGGATTAGTAACTGTAGCATCAATTTCTTTAGCTAATGCTAATTCAATTACTTTTTTTACATATTGAAATGCTGCATTTCCCCCAACTTTAGAAACCACTCCAATTGAAAACTGGTGCATATCAACAATTTTTAAATCAATTAAATCAATGGTCCCAAATTGATAAATACCTTCATTTGGATTTGATACAACATGGATAGTTAGTTTTTCTTCTGGATGTTTTGTTAGATAGAAGTCAATGACACTCTTGTCCCCGATTAAGAGCGGTTTGCACTTTTTATACAACTCAGGTTTTGCAAGAGCTTTAATGGATATTTCAGGCCCAATTCCTGCTGGATCTCCCATTGTAATACCAATAATTTTTCTCACTTTCGAACGCTCCTTTCATTGAAACTACATAATTTGTAAATAGATGTTTCGGGCATCTTCTGGTGTTACTTCACGCTTATTATTCACTAATAGACGAGTAACTTCCATACCTGCAGCGACCAATCCATCCAAGTCTTCCTCAGGGACATTGAATGTTTTTAAACTAGTTGGAATTTCAAGAACTTTAACAATTATTTCTAATTGATTAATCATATATGTTGATTTCTTATCAACAGATAATTCCTTGTCCCCATCTTTCACTACTCGATCATAAGCAACTGCTAATAAATCTTTGATCACTGGTTCATTGAATTTCATGACAGGAGTTAATAAAATGGCATTAGATACGCCATGAGCAATATGATATTTTCCACCAAGCGGATAAGAAAGAGCATGGACGGCCGTAGTACCTGACGCTGTAATTGCAATTCCTGCGTAGAATGAACCCAATAGCATTTTTCGCTTCGCATCCAATGCATCCGGATTAGTACAAGCTTCAATAATATTATTCATGATTAAATCCAAAGCTTCTAAAGCGAACGTATTACTAATTGGATTTGCTTTAGCCGAGGTAAAGCATTCGATAGCATGGCATAAAGCATCAACTCCAGTTGAAGCAGCAATTGGTTTGGGCAAATCTTTTGTCATCCGTCCATCTAAAAGTACAAAATCTGCAATCATTTCAGAATTAACAATCCCAATTTTTAAGTCTTTTTCCGGAACACCAACGATTGCGTTTGGTGTTGCTTCTGCTCCAGTTCCAGCTGTAGAAGGAATCATTAAGCTTGTGACTTGTTTCTTTGCAAGTAGCGGATTTTCTAATAAATCTTTGACTGTATACTCATCAGTTGCCAAAATAGAAGCCAATTTAGCAACATCCATTACTGATCCTCCACCAACTGCAATGATAAAATCTGCCTTTTCTTTTTTGAACTCATCTATCATGGTTTGTGCCTGATGATAATTGGGTTCAGCAGGAATATCAGAAAGAATTGTATAATTGATTCCCTTTTCTTCAATAATTTTAATGGGCACGTCTACCAAGCCCAACTTAAGCAAACCTTTATCAGTAAAAATAACAATTTTTTGAATATCATCACTAAGAATTTCTTCGAGTTGTTCCAATGCATGTTCCCCAGCATGGATATTCTTTGGCATTTTCAAACTATAATCAGTTAACATATCAATTTCCTCCTTTATTTTTCTCTTTATTTGTGCTTAATTCGATGAATAACTTTTCTGAACCAAATCCACCCGATTTTGTTACAACATTTCGGTTAGTTCCTTGCCACTTTATTGTAGATAAAACCACTCCTGGATAGATTTCAGTAATTGGCTGAATCTCCGTCACGCCCAACACATTCATAGATTGATAAAGTGTATCGCCTCCGGTAAATAAAAAGGTGTTTTCTTCATGTCTATGCCACAATTTTTTGGTTAAATTTCCAAGCGATTCGCCAATCTTTATACGACACTCCTCTGTTGACAGGTGATTTTTTTGACCAAAAATTTTGATATCTTTTGTCGTTTTCTTACTAAGTGTTTCGAAAATGACCAAGTCATTGTCTTCCATGAGCGTCAAGTACTCTTTAATTTCTGTTTGTCCTTGATTGCTTTCCCAATACTCAAATTTCAATAATTGCGTAGCATCTAATGAGATGCGCGGAACATAACGCTTTTCTGCATACTCTATTTGTTTCTTAGTAATCGGATTAACACTTCCACAAACGACAACAACTGGTTTTTTCAAAAAATGATTTTCTTTAGCTGAATTGGGAAACAATTGATTTGCCAATACTTTTGCGAATCCAGCACATCCGATTGATATCCCAAGTAAGTTTTTTTGTTTTAGCATTTCGGCTTGCGCTATCATCATTTCATTTGTTTGTGAATCGAAGATATAGATACCCTCTCCTTCATTTAATATTTGATTCTCCCGTATTAATGTTGCCTCAACTCCCGCCTCTAAAAAAAGCCTCTTCAATACATTACTTTCTGTTACCGGTTCATAAGGATCTCTAGCAAACACGCTTTCCGTAACCAATAAATCATCAATATACAAGTTGCCATTAAGCAATATTCGATTTATCTCCGGATATGCAGGAAGAAACGGAATAATATCTTGATCACATGCATCCAATATAGCTTTAACTTCCGCGCTAACATTTCCTCTTAAAGCGGAATCAACTTTTTTGTAAATATAAGCAATTCCCAATTTATTGGCTTCTTCAATAATTTGCTTTATTCTGTTGTATGCCTGATCAAATGAAAGATGGCGACTTTCAGTATTTAAAACTAATACTTCAGCATTCTGCGGGATATTTTCATAAAAAAGCTGTGTATTCGTTGAAACAGTCGTTTTTATTCCTTGATTTGAAAATTGAACTCCTGTGTCTAATGCTCCAGTAAAATCATCCGCAATCACTAATAACTTCAACATTTAATCACCACCTCGTACTTCATGTTTTGATTATAATAGTGAAATTGAACCGATTACATAAAAAAATAAAACAATTTCGTTTCTTTATGAAACAAAATTGTTTTATTTTACTGTTTTTCATTTTTGTATGTTAAAATTGTTCATATATGGAACATTTATATAAGGAGACCTATAGATGGAAAAAAGAATAAAAATATTAGGAATCGCTCCCTATGAAGAATTAAATCATTCGATGCATACAATCGCGAGTCAATACAAAAATGTTGACACCACTATCTACACTGCTGATTTGGTCGAAGGACAACAGTTAGCAACTCAACTTTCCCCGGATGGCTTCGATGCTATCATTTCACGAGGAGGAACTGCAAAGTTGATTCGAAAAGCTGTCACACTACCCGTTATTGATGTCTCACTTTCTGTCTATGACATTCTTCGTGCCATTCGATTAGCAGAAAGTTATACAACTCTCTTTGCTATAGTAGGATACCCCACGATTACTGAAAATGCGCATCTTCTTTGTGAGCTACTCAACTATGATATAGAAATTCACACAATTTCAAGTGAATCAGATGCTGCAGATGTTTTAGATACTTTGGTTGAAAAGGGAAACGAACTAATTCTTTGTGATGCCATTACTAACCGTATTGCTTTAACAAAATCAATCAATACACTCTTGATTACTTCGGGATTCGAAAGCATTCGTCACGCATATGATGAAGCTATTAGTATCATTACCCAATTGGATGAATTGAAAGAACAACGTATGATTCTTGAAGAAGGAATTCATGCTCAAAAGTTGCCAATATTCATTTTTGATCAACAATTCCGCTTACATTTTTCAAGTGTCCCTAGTAACCAGGTTCAAGTCATTTTGCATAGTCTCAAATCAAAACAGGATATTAAATCTACTCATCAGTATTACTCAGTTGAACAAAAAAAATTCTATACACTAAAAATAGTAAGCTATCTTGTCAACCAAAAAAAATTCTATCTGTGTGAGATGAGAGAACATACGTCGTCAGCTATCCAAAAGAGAATAGATGTCATTTACCAGAAAAAAAATGATGTTTTAGATAGACTAAATACAAAAATGATTTTTCCACAATTTATTCCTGAGAACATTAAGAATCAGTTGAAAAAGATGAGTGATCTCTATTCCTCGTATATTATTTTTGGAGAAAAAGGAACAGCAAAAAAAAATATTGCTTATCAGTTGTACCTAAACCAAAAGAAACATACGAATTATTTCATTACCATTGACTGCAACCTTATCACTGACAAGACTTGGAAATATCTGGTCAATGCGACCAACGGCCCTTTTGTAGATACTCACAATACTCTTTTATTTGTAAATATTGAACAATTGGATTTAAAAGGCATAAAAACACTGCTTTCTTATATTGAAATGACAAACGTAGTAAATCACAACACACTCTTATTCACGTTTGATACAAATAGTGAGAACATTAAAAATTTAGATATGCTTACCAATGAATTGCATAGCGCAACTATTTACGCTCCCTCCGTTCGAGAACGAAAAAATGAACTGAATATTTTAACAACTCTTCTAGTTAATAAGCTTAATATTGAGACGAATAAAGAAGTCTTAGGATTTGATCCTGGTGCACGTCAAACACTGCTCTCATTTGACTGGCCAGGGAATTTTAACCAATTGCAAAATGTAATCAAAGAATTAGTTATCCATTCGTCAAGTCATTATATTAGCGAGTACCAAGTTATAGAGCTACTAAATAAAGAACGATTGCTTTACCATTTTCAAGCTATGCAATCAAGCAAAGGAACAGAGCAACCGGTTAATTTCAATCAGCATCCCACGCTTTTAGATTATATAAAGACCATAATCCAACAAGTCTTGAATCAAAATGACGGAAACCAGACAAAAACAGCCGAGCAGCTAGGAATTAGTCGTACAACACTATGGCGGTATTTGAAAGGAGAATAAAAACGAGAAATCCCCTGCAACTTAGCCATGTATAAATAGGGAATGTATTTGTTTGGGCATGTTTTAAAATATTGATTATAAAAGGCACTGAGATATCAAAAAGGCACTCCTTTCTCAATTTTTTGGAAAGGAGTGCCTTTTTTTATATAACGTAGTTTTTTTCAGGCATGACCCATCGCCAACATTTCAGAGCTTCTCAGAAGTAAAACAAGTCAACTTAATCATTGTCTATATTACTTCCCAAAATAGTAGTGGTTTTTTCTTCCCAAATCAAGTATATTGACACTCCCATTTATAAAGTCACAAGATTCAATCCAAAGAATCCTTATCCTTACTTTATACTTTACTATCAAAACGTAACCATTTTGTTCAAAAGGTCTGTAAATTTATAAGTTGTCCTTCTTTGTGATAAATAAGATTGCTAATTAACAGATACTTGATCAATGACCAAAAACATCAATATTTACTATAATATTTTATTTATCTATCTTTCTATCTCTCTTTGAAAAATGCAAATTTATTAAAAGAAAGCTTACTAATAAAAGAATAACACCAACTAAAGTATACTCATCATTCTCACCCAAATTAGGTAATTTAGTTTGATTTCTTTGTGCGTCATTGATACCTTCTTCTTCTTGATGGATTTCTTCGTGTTTATCTTGATTTGGTTGGTTATCATTTGATTTAATAATAAATTGAAAACGATTCATTTTTTTCGTATTTTGAAAACCATTATCCATATTTTTACCAGAGAGCTCAAAATAAGGTGTTAATTGAGCTGTTTCTCCTTGCTTTAAATATACCTCTAACCCTTTAGATATTTCAAATAGTGTATATATTTTTCTCCCTTTTTGAGATTCAAACAGAACTTTTCCTAGAAAAATATCTTTTCTTAAAAATGAATCCTGATTCACAATAGATATTTGAAAGCTAGATTTTTTGCTTTGATTATTGATAACAATTGTATCACTTTTCCATTTCATCCCTGGGTAAGCATTCGCTACGGAGGATGGGATGGCTTTCACCTCTATTTCTGATGGAGCATCTGTTAAGTTAATAACAGCATCTTCAGCCCTTACGGTTGGAACAACTAGGAATAACAGTGAACAAAAGCTGAAACAAAGAAATAATATTTTTTCTTTCATCTTTTTCCTCACCTCCATTGAACCATTAATTTTCAAATTTCAATTTAAGAGCTTTTACTATCGCATCAGATTGCTTAATAAGTGACGAAACTCCTTTTCTTAAACAAGGTTTTCCTTTAAAACGCTCTTGACCTTTAATATCGATATCATTACTTAAAATTACACAAACCGCTTCACTGATATCTTTATCACTCAATTTATTTTCTACTCCCGCACCGCCCTGTGTTTCTATTAAAATCTCTACGCCGTGTTTTTCACCAGCTAATTTTAATGCTTCTGCAGCCATATATGTGTGAGCAACCCCTGATGGGCATGCTGTAACGCCAACTATTTTCATTATTTTGCACTCTCTTCTCTCTTAATTTAGAATATTATTCATCAAATTAAATATAGTTGTTTGATCGCCTTGTCGAAAACTATTGACAAATTCCTCATGCATCAGGTTTCTAGCCAATTGGGAAATTATTTTTAGATGATTACTACTATCTTCTTTAGGTACTGCAATCATGATCAGCAATGTTACTTCTTCTGCTGTTTCCTCGTTCCAAATAATCGGTTCTGATAAACGAGCAATGCTAACAGACGGTGTTTCAACACTATCTGTTTTCCCATGAGGCATCCCTATACCATTTCCAATACTTGTTGGTTCCGTTTGCTCTCTTTCATATACATTTTGAATAAAACTATCTAAATCACTAACTCGATTCGTATCAACAAAACATTGAGCCATTTTTTTTATAACCATATTTTTACTTTTTTCTTTCATATCCAATTGGATACAATTTTTGTCAATAATTGATTTCATCTATCCTATCTTCCTTTCATTTTCTAAGATGACTTCCATTGCTTCTTTAGATGAGCGTGTTCGTTTTAGTTCCTCAATTAATGAGGTACTCTTGGCCATTCTAACTAAAGAAATAAGTGCTGGAATTTGTTCTTGACTATCTTTACTCGCAAGACAGAATACTATATTTACTTTCTTTTCCCCAAAACGTATTTGTTTCCGACTAATTACTATACTGATACCGCTTTGATAGATATGTTTAGAAGGTTTACCATGAAACAACGCAAAGTGTTCATCCGATACTGAGTAATATCCCATTTTTCTGATACCTTCAAAAATTTCTTCACAATATAATTCATCAATATTGCCAGAATTGTAAAGAGTATGACAAGCCAATTGAACAACATCTGTCCAAGATTCACTACCGTCAATAAACGAGATACCATTGTCAACTATCATATCTGAAAACTTGGCAATGACTTCGCGTTTTTCTAATTTAGGGTACCCAAATTCATTTCGGATAATCTCAAGAACACGCGCCCTTTTTTTATCATGAAGAAATTCTAAGCTTTTATTCAGGCTATAATAATGAGATAGTATTTTCTTCCGTGTGATACCATTTGCTATAATGCAATTTACATCTTTCTCGCTCATAATTGGATTAACAACTATAACTGGTCTGCCAACTGGATGCATCCCTAATTCTGTAGTCGAAATAATAAAATCAATACAAGACCAATCGCGATATATTTCTAGTAGATATATTGGTAATACCTCAACTACTTTTATATGAAAATCATTGATTAATGTTTCCTTTAACATTGTGGAAGTACCATAACCATATCCGCATACAAGTAAAATTCTTTTGGGTATTACATCTCTTATGCGACGAATGCTAGCTACAAAATGAATCGTAATATATGTTAATTCCGCATCACTCTTCAGATATTTTAAAATATCAATATCTTTAATAACCTGTGATACAATTTCATATACTTCCAAATCTCTTGTGGTTAGAATATTCATGACATCTTCAGTTATATTGATGTTATCCCTAATACGACGAATAAGGGGTGCCATGTGTAAAATTAGTCCTTTAGCTAAATCAGCATCATCATTAAAATCAATACCCATTTTTTTACTCATTTTATCGATCAATTCAAATGTAATTGTTTCGATCTGAATTGTTAAATCTGAGTCAGCTACTGAATATGAACTTGTATAATTTAGTAAGTAACTCATGTATTCTTTTTGATTATTTGTAAAATTAAGCTTTGTAACACTTTCAATCTCCTCAATGAACTCATTCGTATGAATTTTTGAAAGATGTTTATTTCCTTGTTTAGGTGATTCAAATTGAACATCTTTTTCATGGAGCTTACTCCAAATCACAATCATAACATTTGTAAAGTACCAGCCAAAAGAATCATCTGATAACATGACTTCATTTCTTTTTAAATTCTCTCTTATAACGCTTACAACTTTTTTAATATCAATACCATCATAAGATTTAGAGAAGACTTCTCGTACCAAATTTTCAAAATTGGACTGTGTATTCACAGAAGATACGAACAGACTGTCATAGCATTTCATTGTTTGAAAAAGTAGTTTTACTATTTGATTGATGTTTCCTTCAACTCTATACCCATTTTTATAAGTTAGTGTTAAATCATGATTTAACAGTATTTCATCAACTGCTTTTAAGTCATTTTTTAGCGTAGAACGAGATACCTGCATCTTCGCTGCTAAATGATTTAAGTTTAATAGTTTGGAATGTATCAATAAAATAAATAATAAAAGCTCTATTCGATCATCTTTAGACATTAAAAAATTTTTTCTATCCTGAATGCTTGAAAAATCGAACTGTTCTAAAAAATACTTTCCATCAGTTGTTCTTCTTATCAATGGTAATTTTTTTAAAGAAAAAAAATCATTAATTTTTTCTATATCATATCGAATATATCGTTCATTTATATTTAATTCATTAGAAATCTTGCGAAGCGTTGCCTCATTTTCTTTATCTAAAAAATATAATGTTTTTAGCATTCGCTCAGTTAACAATTAAACTCACCTTTTTCATTTCTTTTTATCGTACGATAGTCCTTCCTTTCTTAATTTTTTTCATAACGATGGCATGCTTTTTATTGTACCCACTTAAAACATGCCATCATCTTTTCAAGTGAAACCTTACTGTGACACTCTTAACGTAAAACTCGTTTTTACTCCATTTGTAGAGATTGCTGTAACTTTGGTAATTCCTGCTTTAACTGCAGTAATCAGTCCGTTTTCATCAACTGTTGCTATACTACTATTTTGACTTTCCCATACGATTTGCTTGTTTGTAGCGTTTTCTGGAGTTACTGTAGCCTTAAGTTGCAATGTATTTCCTTTTTTCATGATGGTAATTGCTGATGTATTAATTGTTACTTTATCAACTGGAATGTCCGTTTCAGCATTCTTTTCAAAATAAAATTGAACTTTCATATCTTTTAATAATTTTTCAATTTTAAAAGAGTTCGCTTCTTTAGATAACTCTTGTTTCTCCCCATTGACCTCCACATAAGCTGGATAATAGCCATCTAGTGGTGCCAATGAATATTGAATAGCATCGCCATACTCAAGTGTATTCGTTCCGGTTGGAGAGACTGTTCCTCCTTCGTTAGCAGAAGTTGTAACATTTATCTTCGTAGCAAAACGGAACCAGTCGACGTTACAAACATATGACTTACCTGTTCCAACAAATTTAAGGTAAATATTTTTAACCCCAGATAGTTGCTTACTTTGCTCATCGGTTAACTGTATACTAGTTGTTTTATACGTTGACCAACCTTCTTGTGCAGTTGGAGGTGTCGCAATGCTAAAGATTGGATTCGTATCTAACGAATCTGCATAAACTTCAACCGTCGCATCATCGCATGTATCCTTTCCTTGTCCAGCATAGCGAATCTCAAAGTAATTTGGTGAATGATTACTGAAGTCGACTGCCCTGTAGCCAGCATTAAAGCCAACTTTTACACCACCAATATTCTGACCATCATTTAGAACATTCCCACTATCATATGTTTCAGCTTCAATTTTTTTATATGCATCTCTCCGATTATTAATCGCATATAAAATATCATCAATAAGTTGAATACCTTTTTGATAATCAGACTCTTGACTTTCAGGGTTAGCTACAATATCTTTCGCTTGCGTGATAACCTGGGTATAATTTGTCTTAAATGATTCATCAAAGCCAGATTGATCTTCTTTTTCTGCAATAGCGATTGCACTTTCTAAATCAGCCTTCGTTACAGTCGTATCAGCATTCCCTAATAATTCAAACTCACTAATGTTTCCTTTTCCTTTAAAATCAATCTTGAAATAACGGTAGGCTTGTTGACGATCTTCAGAAATTGCAAATGGTTTTGTATATTGACTCCATTTAAATGATACGTTATCTCGACTATCTACTGTTTCCCAATTCTTACCATCTGAAGAACCAGAAAGAGTTATGTTATCAAATGTTTGACCATCTGAATTTTTTCCTGAAGTAATGGTATAAATTGTAGGAGTTTGAACTTTCTTAAACTTATACACAACAGATTGATTATTTATAACTGTCTCAGTATCAGAATTATTATCAACTAGTTTATTCGCATCACTGATATCAGTAATCATTAAATCTTTAAATGTTGCTTTATCACTATCCGTTTTCGTAACATTTGATTGTAACATATCTGATTTAACTTTTTGATTTTTATCTTTTGTTAAAGATGTAGGCACATCTTCCTCACCAGAACCCCATTCTTTATTTGGTTCACTCCCCATATCAAATTCAATTGTTCCACCATTCATTAACTGTTCATGAGTTAATGTATTTTTTGTTTGCGATTTCCCATTAACTTTGACATTTTGAACATAAATATTTTTATCTGAATTGTTCGGTGCGCTAATTGTCAAATCCTTACCGTTTTCAAGGTGAACAGTTGCCTTCGTGAATAATGGCGAGCCGATTGCATATTCATTACTTCCTACATTTAATGGATAAATACCTAAAGATGAAAGAATATACCATGCTGACATTTCTCCGTTATCTTCATCTCCAATATATCCTTGACCAAAGTCACTTCCTACATATGCTCGTTTTAAAATATCCCGAACATACTTTTGTGTCTTCCAAGGTTGGCCGGCATAATTATACATATACAGAATATGATGGGAAGGTTGGTTACTATGTCCATACTGTCCTAGTTTAACTTCCCTAGCTTCATACATTTCATGAATATTTCCACCAGTCCATTCACCCGGAGTTGTCAGGATACTATCAATTTTTTCTGCTAAAGCTTCTCGACTTCCATAAAGGTTGACTAGTCCCTGACCATCAAACGGAACTGAAACAGACATATTGTAGGCATTCGTTTCTGTATAATCATGTGCCCAACTCGTAGGATCAAAATTGCTGTCTGACCAACTCCACTCACCATTAGTTGTTTTCCCTTTAAACCAGCTATTTGCCGCCGTATCTTTTTTGTCAAATAAAAGTTGATAGTTTAATGCACGATTATAGAAATAAGCTGCTTCGTCAGTGTGTCCTAGTTTCTCTGCCATTCTAGCGATACCATAATCATTAATATAGCCTTCCATCGACCAAGAAAATCCATGACTATCTTTATCATAAGGAACATAACCAATGAAATTAGAGATATTCAATTGATTTCTTCCGCCACCTGTTAGATTTTGAGAAACAACTGAAGCATTTTTTACCGCTGAAAGGTATGCATTTTCTTGATCAAAATTTGTATTTTTTGAAATTGCATCAGCAAAGATGATATCTGAGCTTGTCCCAACCATACTATTTGTTCCACCTGGAGCTATCCATCTTGGAACCCAAGTATTGTCATCATAATGTTGCACTAAACCATTCAACATTTCTTCATATTTTTTTGGTGATAAAATTGAATACGCTGACCAAGCTGTACGATAAGTATCCCAAAAACCATTATTACTATACAATATTCCATCCGTTTCTTTACCTGAATATGGACTAGAATATTTCCAAACTGGTTTTTCATTTGTTCCTGTATTTTCTGAATATTTATTTGGATAAGCTAGTAAGCGATACATGCTTGAATAAAGAGTTGTTAATTGATTTTCAGTTGCTCCTTCTACATCAATTGCATCGAGTTGTTTATCCCAAGTTGTTTGTGTCACTTCTTTTAAATCTTTGAAGTTTGTATCAGCTAATTCGAGCGCATGATTTTTTTTAGCCTGATCCGCACTGATAAATGAAGTCGCTACTTTCATCTCAACATTTTTTACATCCGAACCAAAGCTAACGATTGCTTGTTTTCCATTTACAACCTTGTTCGTTTGGATTGTTTGATCAAATGTTCCATATACATACATTCTTGTCATACCATTACTTGTATGATCAGTATAGCCTGAGAATGAATTAGTTGCAGGGTCTATTGTTATTTGACCATTTGCTCGAACGCTATCAAAAATGACATTATGCTTCTTCGCTTTATCATTAAATGTAAATTGGGTGATTGATCCATGTTCGCTTGGTGTCAGGGCTAAGCTAGTTCCTTCGGCAGGACTATCATCAGCAAAATCAACCTTGTATAAGTGTGCTTTAGCTGTTTCATTATCATGACTAAATTCTGATGCGACTTTATCCGTACTTATTTGAGAACCATCACTAACACTATCAGCATCAATTGAAGAATTGACCATAAATTGCCATGTTCCACGATCTCCCACCCAATAAGAAGGCTCATGACTGACTGTCATATGCTGGAATTTTTCTCCATTGTTTTGCTGATAATCGTATAATTTATTATTATCTGAATTTGTTACTGGTGCCCAAAAATTAAACCCATGTGGAGTAGTTACAGCGGGTGCAGTTAATCCTCTTGAAAAACTAGGTGAATCATTGGTTCCTCTTAAAATGTTAACATAATCGGATTTTCGATCATTTTTTTTGACGGTATAATTTGATATTTCAATATCATCAAAATATGCTGCAAATGCCTTTTGAGCATTTTGGTCGCTATCATGGAAACCAACAACGATTTTATCAATCGTTTTACCGTTTGCATATTTCCCAATGTCTGAACTTATTTTGTTCCACTGCTGATACAATAATGTCCTTGATTTTCCTTGATTTTCAGGTGTTAGCGTATTTCCATTTTGATCTAAAGGAGCTAAATCACTTAAATAAGTTCCATCTGTAAATTGTAAATCTATAGCTACATGCATAGACATATAACTGTAATCATATTCACCTTTTTGATCTGGAAAGACAACATATGACAAATGTGTATTCTTTTCTACTGGAATATTAACATCAAAAATGTCATTATAAGAATAACTTTCCCCAGCTATAGTCTGCTCTCCTTCAATTTTTAAAGCTTTTTTCCCTGTCCAACCAACATTTTTTTGCTGATTAATTGAAGTACTTGGACCATTAGATACTATGCTACTCATAATCTCTAATTTATCGTTATTAGAACTAGAATCATCTGCTGCATTTCCTGTTGCAATATCAAACTCTGAAAACTGAGTCATATTATCACCATTATTTTGTGTAATATTCAGTTTAAAGTATTTATAAGCCACATCATTTTTAAAATTAAAATTCTTCTCCTGAAGTCTTCCTGACCAGGTTTGATTGGACTGTGTATCTAACAAAACCCAATTTTTTCCATCTGAGCTACCATAAAATTCCCAATTTTTTGGATCACGACCACTAGCATCATCGCCAGAAGTAATACTATAACTATTTATGATTTTTTCTTGTTTCAAAGAAAATGATACCCATACAGGCAGTGAATCTCTTGATAACCACTTAGTACCTAAATCGTTATCAAATATTTTCCCTTTGCTTTCCTTCTCACCATTATCACTACTACCTTGAATAGTTGCAGTGTCTACTAAGTTTGTGACATTTCCAGTCAATAGTTGTGAAATGGTATTTGACATACTTTTCGAACCTTTGGTGCTTTTGGTAGTATTTAAAAAGTTTTTAGTCTCGGTGTCTTCAAAAGAATTATGAAACAACACTTTTTTATCAATTACTTCTGCATTTGCTTTCAAAGTAAACAAGGTACTCCCACTTATCAAAATCATTGCTAGCAAAGCCATTTTCGTTTTCTTCATTTTCGTTATCCCCACTTTCCGATATAACTACTTACTTTTGCTATTTTTTTCCAATATTTCATTGAGTCTTTGCATAGCACGATTATTTACAGCGGCATAACTTCTGGCTGATCGAGTTGTTGAATCTGACATGCCAACAAGTTCATCTAATTGAACATTTAAAACATCTTTCATCGCGCCTTCCATTACTTGAGTTGCTGAAAGTTGGCTTCCAACTTTAATTTCTGATTCTTGGTATCGGTTATCCATCGATGGTCCATCAAAATCAGCGTTTACTGTTACATGAACACTGGCACCTGAATCTAATAAAACATATTTATTTTTTGCCCCATCTTCAAACCAATATGCACCTTCAATATCATCATATTTTCCACTAGTCGGCGTAAAGCTCATTTGGATAGCATTAGGATCCATATCTTCAAAAGTTTGATTTTCAGAACTAATCGCATTTCCGTCTCCATCATATTTAAATTTAATTTTTGAATCATTAACAATTTTTACAAAAGTAGGTAGTGAGCCGGTGTTAGAAATAACTCCCGTCACCTCAGCATTTCCGCCAGGCTCATAACCAATCACTTCGTCATCTGATAAAGGTGTAAAATTTGCAGAAATATTCAAACTACCCATCTTAATTGTCTGCTCCACATTTACTTTTGCTGTAAACCAGGCGTAACTAATACCAATGGTTGTCAATAAAAATGCCAAACACACCATAAAAATTTTCTTCTTTGTCGTGAATAATTTTTTCATTTTAATTCTCCTATTCATCTTTTTTTCTGATTCTAATAAAAATTGTCAAGCCCACAACTATTAATGAAGCACTAATCAATCCAGAAGGTGTTTGCAAAAAAAGGAACATATACCCTAACAATGGAATTGTTAATACAACTTTTCCCAATAATTTTTTTTCATTTACTCTGTCTTGATCAGAAACATTATTTGCATCACCTTTCGTAATAAGATACAAGTGATTGTCCCCTATCTTTTTTTTAAGTACTCGATGAGTGACAACTTCTCCATTCGTAGCTTTGTATGAAACAATATCATTCACGTTTATTTTTTTTATATTCTCATTCACTGAGATGACAATACTACCTATGAGGATTGAAGGTTCCATACTTCCACTAACAACAGATCTGATTTGTATCGGCATTTCGAAATTCGAATTTCTTAGCTTTCCAGAGAGAGCACTTAAAACTAGCATGCTCAAAACTAGATAGAAGCAAACGTTACCAATTATTTCAAAAAATTTTTTCATGATGCTATAGAACTTAGTGCTTGCCAACTTCGCTCTCCCCTTTCTTCAAATTCTTTATTGCCCGCTCTCATTTTCTTGATTCGTAGTTGTTGTTGCAGTCTCACTAGTTAATTCACTAGTTGTTTCCAAAGTTTCTTGACCTGTACTTACGTCCTTGCTCGAGGTTATTTTGTTTGAGTCATTCGATGTATTTTGTTTGTTTGTAGCACTTCCCGATAAATTATTTTCATCATTTTTCGTTCTTTCTTGCAGCTTGGTAGTCTGCTTATCAATTATTGCCGGTGTAGTCTGCATGCTGTTTTTTTTAATAGTAAAGTAACCAATATCCACTTTTTCATTATCTGTATAATAGAAATAGGCAAAAACTGTAGCAGGAACTTCGAAAAGCATTCCTCCTAGCAAAATGGTTAAACTTAAAAAGCAAACAACATTTTTTTTCATGTTAAAGATTCTCCAATTCAATTTCCACAACTTCATCTATATCAGAAGTTAAATTATTTTCTAAATCATCAACATTTTCTTTCTTTAAAGCATTAACCAATAAAGCCGTTGCAAATGCACCTATTAGGATAGATACAACATAGCCAATTCTACCTTCGACTACTGGTAAAACAATAATGCCCCCCCAAGGAGCATGGTTTATAACACCCATTAAGAATGCAGATACATTACCAATAATGCCGCCAACTACGATTGATGGAATTACTCGCAAAGGATCATTTGCCGCAAACGGAATAGCACCTTCTGTGATACCTACACATCCCATTAAAATTGCAGCTTTACCAGCTTCTTTCTCTTCGGTATTATATTTCTTTGGACTTAAGAAAGTGGCTAATCCTAATCCAATAGGTGGAACACAAATTGCAACACCCACTCCACCCATTAACCATGGAACCGTATCAACTTGAGTTTGAGCAAATAAAGTAGCAACTTTGTTTACTGGTCCTCCCATATCAAATGCTGTCATTCCACCTAAAATGGCACCCAATGGAATTTTTCCTGCTTCTCCCATTGAATTAAGCCAAGAAGTAAGTCCAGTCATTACAGCAGCAATTGGTGTACCAATTCCCCAAACAATAATGGCACCTGTAAGTAAAGTACCCACTAAAGGATATAAGAAAATTGAACCTAAAGATTTCAATGAAATCGGCAATTTAATCCGTTTTAATTGAAATACAATAATACCTGCTAAAAAGCCGGCCAGTATTCCTCCTAAAAAGCCAGCGCCGACTTGTCCTGCTAAGTAAGCCCCAATCATCCCAGGAGCCAAGCCAGGTTTATCAGCAATAGAATAAGCAATATATCCACCTAAAACCGGAACAAATAATGACAAACCTCCTAGACCAATTTGAGCTAAGCCAGCAAGCCAACCCTCAGTTGGTGTAGAAGGGGTACTATTCATCATAACAGCAAGTGAAAAAATAATTCCTCCAGCAACAATGAACGGAATCATATGCGATGTTCCTGTTAAAAGATGCTTCTTAACCTCATGCAGTTTTTCTTTCATTCTCAAATCTCCTCCAAACTTTTTATGGTACAACATCAGATTACGACAAAGAATGCGGTTTCACAATTTACAATAATTGTTAGTAGCGTTTACAAATTTTATCCATACCCACTATTCCCATTGGTTTCTACGTTTCCTTAATTGCCTACAAACCGTGTTATAATAAATAAAATATTTTTTATTCAAAGCTTTAATTGACAAAAAAGCCTCCTTTCTTTTATAGTAAAGACGCTTAAAACAAAAAAGAAAAGAGTGCTTCTAAAGACTTGTCTATCATTAAAATCAAATTATATTGCATCCAATTAAGCTTATTTCACTTACAATTAACTTATTCAACCCCTAAATTTTTAATGTTAACATGGCTTCCTCTTTATGCAATATATAAATAAATAATCTCCATATTTCCGTAAGACGGCAATATGGAGATTATTTATTATTCATTGATTAAAAAGATCATTATATTTCTAAAAAAACATTTGAAATAATAATAGATCCTGAATAATCCACAGTATTTAACAGTAACCCTTGTAAACCCTTCTGCTTGAACAGTTTTTGCAAATTATTTTTTTCACCCTTTGGGTGTAAAAAAGGGCACTC